>JAYVKW010000126.1:0-11889 GCA_043768015.1 Gallionella sp. | reverse complement strand
CGCAGCGCGTAATCGAGGCGCATGCCCTTGCGCAAATGGCGCAACAGATAATGCTGGATGCGATGCCACGCGCCCTGATTGCCCGGCTCTTCCTGACACCACACCAGCTCGGTTGCTTTCGGATACGCGGCGATCTGCACCGAAAAATCATCATGCGGGAAGGGATAAAGCTGCTCGATGCGGATGATCGCCATATCGCTGATGCCCTTGGCGCGCCGCGCAGCGAGCAGCTCGTAATATATTTTGCCGCTGCACGCGATGATGCGCCTGACTTTGTTGGGTAGGAGCGCAGCTTGCTGCGCGATATTTGATGATCGCCCAATGAATTGGGCTCCTACATCCTGGACATCTATGTCGCCGATCACCGGCTGGAAGCGGCCTTGCGTCAATTCAGTGATCGGCGATGCGGCATCCTTGCTGCGCAACAAACTCTTGGGCGTAAACACGATCAGCGGTTTGCGCATCGGGCGCAACATCTGACGGCGCAGCAAGTGGAACATCTGCGCCGACGTGGAGGGGATGCATACCTGAATGTTGTAATCGGCGCACAGTTGCAGATAGCGTTCGATGCGTCCGGAAGAATGCTCCGCGCCCTGCCCTTCGTAGCCGTGCGGCAACAACATCACCAGCCCGCACAACCTGCCCCACTTCACTTCGCCGGACGCGATGAACTGGTCGATCACCACTTGCGCGCCGTTGGCGAAATCGCCGAACTGCGCTTCCCACAGCACCAGCGAATCCGGCTCGGCGGTGGCGTAGCCATATTCAAAACCCAATACTGCCTCTTCAGACAGCAGCGAATCGATCACCACGAAATCCGCCTGATCGTCCGCCAGATGCTGCAACGGCGTGTACGCCCCCTCGTGCCACTCCACGCGATTCTGGTCGTGCCAGGTGGCATGACGATGGAAGAAGGTCCCGCGCCGGGTGTCCTGCCCGGACAGGCGGATCGGATAGCCTTCGGTCAACAGCGTAGCGTAAGCCAGGTTTTCCGCCATGCCCCAGTCCAGCGGCAATTCGCCGCGTGCCATGGCGATGCGATCATCAATGATTTTTTGCACGCGCGCGTGCAGCGTGAAATTTTCCGGCACAGTGGTCAGCGGCGCGGCCAGTTGCTGCAAGCGTTGCAGCGGGACGGCAGTATTCACCGCCACATCCCACGGTATACCGCGCTGAAATAGCGCCCAATCGGTGGCCATCTTGCCGGTACTCATCTTGCCAGCGCTGGTTTTGCCGGCATTCATTTCCAGGGCAGGCTGGATAGAGTTGCGTCCCTCATCCATGGCGCGACGGTACTCGGCAATCATCGCCTCAGCCTCTTCAGCCTGCAACACACCTTCTGCGGCCAGCCGTTGCGCGTACAAGGCGCGTGTGCCGGGATGCTGGCGGATGAAGCGATACATAAACGGTTGCGTGACCAGCGGCTCATCCTGCTCGTTGTGCCCCAGCTTGCGGAAACACACCAGATCAACCACCACATCCTTGTTGAATTGC
The DNA here is from genome assembly GCA_043768015.1 of Gallionella sp. Classification (GTDB taxonomy): domain Bacteria; phylum Pseudomonadota; class Gammaproteobacteria; order Burkholderiales; family Gallionellaceae; genus Gallionella. The sequence goes on along the minus strand of JAYVKW010000126.1, from coordinate 10,395 downwards.
ATACGGTAATCCAGCGCGATTTCGGTAATCAGTAATGCCGCATCGGGATCGTCCGCATTCACATGAAAAATCGGCGCATCCACCATTTTCGCCACGTCGCTGCAATAGGTGCTGGAACGCGTGTCGCGCGCATCGGAGGCGGTGAAGCCGATCTGATTGTTGATAATGACATGCACCGTGCCACCGGTGTGATAGCCGCGCGTTTGCGACATGGCCAACGTTTCCATCACCACCCCTTGCCCGGCAAACGCAGCATCGCCGTGCAACAGAATGGGGATCACTTTTGAACCATCGAAATCCTTGAGTCTATGCTGACGTGCGCGCACCGAGCCTTCCACCACCGGATTAACGATTTCCAGATGCGAAGGATTGAACGCCAGCGCCACATGCAGGTTGCCGCCCGGGGTGGCAATATCGGCGGAGAAACCCTGGTGATATTTCACATCGCCGGAAGTCAGGTGTTCGGCATGGATACCTTCAAATTCGGCAAACAACATGGAGGGTTGTTTGCCAAGAATATTGACCAGCACATTTAGCCGTCCGCGATGCGCCATGCCGATCACGGCTTCCTGCATGCCTTGCGCGCCACAGCGCTGCAACAAATGGTCGAGCAGCGAAATCAGCGTTTCACTGCCTTCCAGCGAGAAGCGTTTCTGCCCGACAAACTTGGTGTGCAGGTAACGCTCCAGCGTCTCGGCTGCGGTGAGGCGTTCGAGGATGCGGCGACGCATCGCGGCATCATATCCGGGCAGCCCGCGCACGCTTTCCAGACGATTCTGTATCCAGCGCTTCTGCTCCACATCGCTGATGTACATGTATTCCGCGCCGATGCTGCCGCAGTAAGTCTGGCGCAACAGCTTGAGTATCTCGCTCAAGGTCATTCGGGCTCCGCCTACTAAAGAACCCGTGTCGAAAGTGGTATAGAGATCGGCTTCGTCCAGACCGTAATGCGCCGGATCAAGCTCGGCAATCACCGGTTTGGCGTGGCGATTGAGTGGATCGAGATTGGCGACACGCACGCCGAGGAAACGATGCGCGTTGATGAGTTGCAGCACATAAACCTGCTTGCGCTCCAAGTCGGCACCATTTGAATCAGGGCTGGTTGAATCGGGACTGGATGAATCGGCGCCGGGTGAAATCCCGCTGCCCGGTTTGGCTTTTTTCAATGCCGCAAAGGCGCGCTGAATGGCGCTGTGCGCCACATCGTGCGCGCCGTGCGGCAAGGGCGGCAGCGCATCGAAATAACTACGCCAGGCGACAGGCACAGCATTCGGATCAACAAGATATTGCTCGTACAATTCTTCGATGAAGGGCGCGTTGGTTCCGAACAGCAGCGAGCTGTCCTGCATCAATTGCATAAAATTGACCGGCTCGTTCAACGTTTTTTCACCGGGACATAATCGCGCTTCACCGCACCGCGATAAAGCTGGCGCGGACGCCCGATCTTGTGATCGGAATCAGAGATCATTTCATTCCATTGCGAGATCCAGCCTATGGTGCGCGCCACCGCAAAAATCACCGTGAACATATTGCTCGGGATGCCCAGCGCGCGCAGCACGATGCCGGAATAAAAATCCACGTTCGGATACAACTTGCGCTCGATGAAATATGGATCGCTCAACGCGACGCGCTCCAGCTCCATCGCCAGTTCGAACAACTTGTTGTTTTTCAGATTGAGATCGGACAGCACTTCATGACAGGTCCGGCGCATCACGGCAGCGCGCGGATCCATGTTCTTGTAGACGCGATGGCCGAAGCCCATCAAACGATATTTTTTGTCCTTCACGCCCTGCACATATTCCGCCACGCGCGACACGTCGCCGATCTCTTCCAGCATATTCAGCGCGGCTTCGTTGGCGCCGCCGTGCGCCGGACCCCACAGCGCGGCGATGCCGGAAGAAATGCAGGCGAATGGGTTGGCTCCGCTCGAACCAGCCAGGCGCACCGTCGAGGTGGACGCATTCTGCTCGTGGTCGGCGTGCAAAATGAAAATGCGTTCCAGCGCGCGCACCAATATCGGGTTGGGCACATAGTTCTCAGCCGGCGTGGCGAACATCATGTACATAAAGTTCTCCACATAGCTGAACTTGTTCTTCGGATACATGAACGGAAAACCGGTGTGATACTTGTGCGCCATCGCCGCAATGGTCGGCACTTTGGCCAGCAAACGCAGCGCAGAAATATCGCGGTGCTCGGGATCGCTGATGTCCAGCGAGTCATGATAGAACGCCGACAACGCGCCCACCACCCCGACCATCACCGCCATCGGGTGCGCATCACGGCGGAAGCCGGTGAAGAAACGTGCCATCTGATCATGCACCATGGTGTGCTCCGTCACCTTGCGCACGAAGGCGGTCTTCTGCGACGCATTTGGCAATTCGCCATTCAGCAACAAATAACATACTTCGAGAAAATCTGAATGCTCGGCAAGCTGTTCAATCGGATACCCGCGGTAATAAAGCAACCCGGCATCACCGTCGATAAACGTAATCGCCGAGGTGCAACTGGCTGTAGAAAAAAACGCCGGATCGTAAGTGAATACGCCAAGCTTACCGAGTGCGCGTATATCAATCACATCCGGCCCGAGCGTGCCGGACAGAATCGGCAATTCGATGCTGCGCCCGTCATCCAGGGTCAGCGTTGCGATACGATTTTTTTCCATCAAATTATTCTCCAGCTGTTGCGGGCAGGATGCCCGCGCTCCATTCTGTGTTTTTAAACCGCCCTGATCTTCTCCAGCAACGCCTGCTGTTCGATGCCCGTCGCCTCCTGTGCCCCTCGCTCCGCTCTCCCCGCAATCATATCCCAGAGTGGGTTGTCGGGCATATCCAGCAATGTTTCGAACGCTTGTTTCTCTGCGTCATCAAGCTGTTCATAATGTGCTTCGATAAATCTTCCCAACACAATATCCAGTTCCAGCAAGCCGCGTCGGGCGCGCCAGCGCACCCTCTCTAAACTTTTTCCCACTCTTCCTCCCGTAGGAGCGGGCCATGCCCGCGACCTAAACCCATACCGCGTTCCAAAATGGATAATCTCCGATATTTTCCACCAGCCCCGCTCGCAGCGGATTGCCCACTACATAGCGAGCAACAAACTGCAAATCCTCATCCGTACGCAAGGCGTGATCATGGAAAGTTGGCATCCAAAGCGCGCCCTTCCTGCCTAGTACACGATTGGCACATCTTGCACTTGCAGACTTGAGACGATTAACCACACCACTCAATAAATCCGCTTCGCCAAGCTGGATCAGCCAATGCACATGGTCAGGCATCAACACCCAAGCCAACATTTTGGCATCACGTAATAGCGCAATATCTTCAAAGCAACGCGAAGCCATACAGCCCGCAGCAAAATCCTCGAAATACCTTACACGGTTTACCGTGGCAGTCGTTACCAAGTATGCGCCATACGCCAACGATACGCGGCCCTTGCGTAGCGCCACATGTCCTGGTTTGGCGAGTACGCTCATGGAACCTCCCCCCCGTAGGAGCGGGCCATGCCCGCGAATGTATTGCATGAATCGCGGGCATGGCCCGCTCCTACACCAACCTCTTAACCATCATATCCTTGATTTTTCCAATAGCCTCGGTCGGGTTCAAGTCTTTCGGGCACACATCCACACAATTCATGATGGTATGGCAGCGGAACAAACGATAGGGATCTTCCAGATCATCCAGTCGCTCGGCAGTGGCCTGATCGCGCGTGTCGGCAATGAAGCGATACGCCTGCAACAAACCTGCCGGACCGACGAACTTGTCCGGGTTCCACCAGAATGAGGGGCACGCGGCGGTACAGCAGCCGCACAGAATGCACTCATACAAACCATTCAGATGGGCGCGTTGCTGCGGCGATTGCAGGCGCTCGGTTTCCGGCGGCGGATCGTTGTTGATCAGGTAAGGTTTGATGGAATGATATTGTTTGAAAAACTGTGTCATGTCCACAATCAGATCGCGTATCACCGGCAACCCCGGCAACGGGCGCAATTCCACCGGCTCCTTGATTGAAGACAATGGCGTGATGCACGCCAGCCCATTGCGCCCGTTGATGTTCATCGCATCCGACCCGCACACCCCCTCGCGGCAAGACTTGCGCAATGACAGACTGTCGTCCTGCTCCTTGATGAGCAGCAACGCGTCGAGCAGCATCATGTTGCCCGGCTCGATGTCCAGATCGTAGTCGCGCATATACGGCGCATCATCGGCATCCGGGTTGTAACGATAGATTTTGAATTTCATAATCTCATTTCCTTTTTTGGAGCGCGGGCTGGAGCGCGGGCATATCCATCTCAATAGACCCGCGCCTTGAGCGGGAACGACTCAACCGTCAGCGGCTTCAAGCGCACCGGTTTGTAATCCATGCGACGCCCTTCGCGGAAATACAGGCTGTGCTTGAGCCAACTCACATCGTCACGCTGCGGGAAATCATCGCGCGCGTGTGCGCCGCGGCTTTCCGTGCGTGCCGTCGCGGCGATCATGGTCGCTTGCGCGACTTCGATCAGATTATCCAGTTCCAACGCCTCGATGCGCGCGGTGTTGAACACTTTGCTCTGGTCTTTTATTTCGGTGTGCGCGACGCGTTCGGCGATTTGTTTGATCTGCTCCACGCCTTGAACCAGCAATTCCGGAAAACGGAACACGCCGCAATGTTTCTGCATGGTCGTGCGCATCGCATCGCCCACCTCGGCGACGCGCTCGCCGTTCTTTTGATTTTCCAGACGCGCCAATCGCGCCAGCGGACGCTCGGCGGCATCGGCGGGCAGGGGCTTAGGATGCGGATTGCTTTTCAGGTCTTCGATTATTTGTCTGCCCGCTTCACGACCGAACACAATCAGATCGAGCAGCGAATTACAGCCCAAACGATTCGCTCCATGCACCGACACACAGGCACACTCGCCCGCCGCATACAGGCCGCGCACCACTTCATCGGGGCCGGTCTTGTAAGGTGCGACGACTTGCCCGTGATAGTTGGTGGGAATGCCGCCCATCATGTAATGCGCGGTGGGCACCACCGGAATAGGATATTTGGCAGGATCGACATGAGCAAATTTCAACGCGATTGAGCGTACGCCGGGCAGACGTTGCTTGATCACCTCGTCGCCGAGATGATCCAGTTTGAGCAACACATGATCGCCATGTTTCCCGCAGCCGCGGCCTTCGTTGATCTCCACCGTGATGGCGCGCGACACCACGTCGCGGCTGGCCAGGTCTTTTGCGTTGGGCGCGTATTTCGGCATGAAGCGCTCGCCGTTTTTGTTGACCAGATAGCCGCCCTCGCCGCGCACTCCTTCGGAAATCAATACGCCTGCACCATACACGCCGGTGGGATGGAACTGGAAGAACTCCATGTCCTCCAGCGGGATACCGGCGCGCGCCGCCATGCCCAACCCATCACCGGTATTGATATAAGCATTGGTGCTGGACTGAAAAATGCGCCCCGCGCCGCCGGTAGCGAACAGCGTGGCGCGCGCCTGAAACATCATCACCTCGCCGGTTTCGATTTCCATCGCGGTCACACCCAGCACATCGCCGTCTTCATCGCGGATCATATCCAGCGCCATCCACTCGATGAAGAAATGCGTATTGGCTTTCACGTTCTGCTGATACAGCGTGTGCAGCAAGGCGTGGCCGGTGCGGTCGGCAGCCGCGCAAGCGCGCTCCACCGGGGTTTTGCCGAATTCCTGCATATGCCCGCCGAACGGGCGCTGGTAAATTTTGCCGCTGTCGAGGCGATCGAACGGCATGCCGAAATGTTCCAGTTCGTACACCACCTCGGGCGCGGCGCGGCACATGAACTCGATGGCGTCCTGATCGCCGAGGTAGTCCGAACCCTTCACCGTGTCGTACATATGCCAATGCCAGTTGTCTTCTTTGACATTGCCCAGCGAAGCGGCGATGCCGCCCTGCGCGGCGACCGTGTGCGAGCGGGTGGGAAACACCTTGGACAGCACCGCCACCTTCAAACCGGCTTGCGCCAGTTGCAGCGCGGCACGCATCCCGGAACCGCCGGCGCCGACTACCACTACATCGAATGTTCGTTTAGCGATTGCCATTATTTTCCTATGCCGTCATTCCGGCGCAGGCCGGAATCCAGCAGAACAAAGATTCCACGTAGCGGACAAAACCAAAGCGTTGTTCCGCTACGCGGGATTTGTCCAATCATCTGGATTCCCGCCTGCGCGGGAATGACAGCTTTTTTTACATTCCCCACAATATCTGCACCGACCATATCGTATAAAGCAACAAAGCCAGAATGACCAGCACATGAATCACCAAACGCATAGCGGCAGATTTGACGTAATCCATTACGATGTCCCGTATGCCGACCCACGCGTGATAGAACAGACTCATCAGGAACAACAAGCTAAACGTGCGCACTGGCAGGCTGGAAAACAGCGCGATCCAGATGTCATAATCCAGATTGGGTTGCCACAGCAGATAAGCGGCCAATGACACGATGTATACCGCCATCACCACCGCCGTGATGCGCTGGATCAACCAATCGCGCAAGCCGTAGTGCGCGCCAACGACGACACGATTCACCATAGCTTTGCTCCTAAAAAGACGGTTAATATCAGGCTCACGAGTAGCACAAGCTTGCTGCTGTTGCGCGCCTGCGCAAGGTCGCGCACAAAGTGCAAGTCAATCGCCAGATAGCGCAGCCCGGCGCAGAAGTGATGCAGGAATGCCCACAGCAAGCCCAGCAGCAGCAATTTGAGCAGCGGATTAGCCAGCACGGCCATTAACTGGGTGTAGGTCTCGATTGAGGCCAGGCTGTACTGCAGCATCAGCAACAGTAACGGCAGCGCAATAAACAACAACAGGCCGCTGATGCGATGGAGTATGGAAACGATGCCGGAAAGCGGTAATTTGATGAGATGCAGGGCGAGATGCTTCGGACGTTGGTTATTCATTACTGATCTCTGCATTTGATATGAATGAGTGCCCGTAATGCTACACCTTTTGTCCGGCAAAAAAACGGTAAAATGATTATTATGTGATCATCGTACACCCGGAGGAGACGCACATGAAAGCACCCGTTCGCATCACCGTCACCGGCGCCGCCGGACAAATCGGCTACGCCACGCTGTTCCGCATCGCCAACGGCGACGTGCTGGGACGCGAGCAACCCATCATCCTGCAATTGCTGGATTTGCCGCAGGCGCAGCAAATGTTGCGCGGCGTGATGATGGAACTGGAGGACTGCGCCTTCCCGCTGCTGCAGCAAGTCATCATCACCGACGATCCGAAGGTCGCATTCAAGGATACCGAAATCGCGCTGCTGATCGGCGCGCGTCCGCGCAGCAAGGGCATGGAGCGCAAGGACTTGATCGAAGCCAACGGCGCGATCTTCTCCGCGCAAGGCAAGCAGCTCAACCAATATGCGGCGCGCCATGTCAAGGTGCTGGTGGTGGGCAACCCGGCCAACACCAACGCACTTATTGCGATGAAGAACGCGCCCGACCTCGACCCACGCAACTTCAGCGCAATGATGCGCCTCGACCATAATCGCGCCATCGCCCAAATCGCACTCAAGTTGTTCCAGCCGATCCGCGACATCAAGAAGATGGTCGTCTGGGGCAACCACTCCGGCACCCAATATCCCGACCTCGACCACGCAGAGATACGCGGCCGCCTGGTGCGCGACATCTTGTTGGATCAGGATGGACCCGACCAGGACTGGGTGGAAAGTGACTTCATCCCCACCGTGCAAAAGCGCGGCGCGGCAGTCATCGAAGCCCGCGGGTTATCGAGTGCCGCGAGTGCCGCGAACGCAGCGGTCGCGCACATGCACGACTGGATGCTCAGCTCGCACCACAACGACTGGGTGACCATGAGCGTGCCATCCGATGGCAGTTACAAGATTCCCGAAGGCGTGATCTACGGCTTCCCCGTCGTCTGCAAGCACGGCCATTACAACATCGTGCAAGGCCTGAGTATCAGTGAATTGGGACGCAAGCACATGAAAGAGAGCCATCAGGAATTGCTCGACGAACGCGATCATGTGAAGCAGTTGCTGGGATAATATAAATCCAAAAATACATTAGGGATGAAACGCCGTTGTCCGAAAAACTTTTGGCCGGGCACCCGTAGGAGCGCAACTCGTTGCGCGATGGCTTTTGATCGCCCGAGTGTCAATTTCACATCCGGCAAGCCGGATAGTGAATTGCCTGCCTTTGGTACAAGTCGGGCTCCTACGGGTGCCCGGCCAAAAGTTTTTCGGACAAAGCACGAACGGCCTAATGGATTATTTGGGATAAAAAAACAGTTATACGGCTTACTTGATTCTGCCCGACCAGCCCTCATCTTGGGGACATCGCTTGAAGAGAGTCCGCCATGTCCACCGTCCGCCCGCCTGCCGTCGCAGGCATGTTCTACCCCGCCGAACCCAGGCAGCTTGCGCATGACGTGCAAACGCTGCTTGCAGACGCGCGCCCCAATGAGTTAACCCCCAACGGGCATGCCCGTTCCCCTCTCCCCAATCCTCTCCCGCGAGAAACCCCTCTCTCTAACTCTCTCCCGCAAGCGGGAGAAAGGACAAACGTGAAAAACAATCTTCAACTCTCGGGCGAGCGGGCAAACGAATCGCTACGCGAATTTCACATTAAAGCGTTGATCGCGCCGCACGCCGGTTACATCTATTCCGGCGCTATCGCCGCCACCGCCTACGCCACACTGCTACCGATCGCCGCGCGCATCCGTCGCGTGGTGCTGCTCGGCCCTACCCATCGCGTCGCGGTACGCGGCTTGGCGCTGCCCGGTGCGGACGCCTTCGACACACCGCTGGGACGGGTCATGCTGGATACGGCAGCAGCATCCGCCATCGCCCATTTGCCGCAGGTCACCGTCAGCGCTCAAGCGCACGCATTGGAACATTCGCTGGAAGTGCAACTGCCGTTCCTGCAAAGCGTATTGACTGACTTCACTTTGCTGCCATTGGCAGTCGGCATGGCTAGCGCAGAGGAAGTCGCGGAGGTGCTGGAGGCGCTATGGGGCGGCGAGGAAACGCTGATCGTGATCAGCTCCGATCTCTCGCACTATCTGCCCTATGCCACCGCACAGCGCGTGGATAATGAGACCGCGCAGTCCATCCTGAAGCTGCATCAACCCATCGCACATGACCATGCCTGCGGCGGCACACCCATCAGCGGCCTGATCGTCGCGGCACAAAAACATCACCTCACCCCGCACCTGCTCGATCTGCGCAACTCCGGCGACACTGCCGGTTCGCGAGATCGGGTGGTCGGTTATGCATCCTTCGCCTTCACCGAGGAGGGAATGCGGCCATGAAATATTGGGATGAAATCCTGGGTACAGGAATGGCCGCCGGCACCCCCTCCCGCAATCGGCTGGCTACGCCAGTAATGTGTCGAGGGTGCCATGTCCATTGAACAAGGAAAAATTCTGTTGCCGATCGCGCGTGCCGCGATTGCGCGTGTCCTGAACGTGCCCTGCGCAGCGAATGAAACTGCGCCGTGGCTTGCCGGGCATGGCGCATGTTTCGTTACACTCACTCAAGATGGCGAATTGCGCGGCTGTATCGGCTCGCTGCAAGCGCACCGTTCATTGCTCGATGATGTCAAAGGCAACGCCGTGTCCGCCGCCTTGCGCGATCCGCGTTTTACGCCATTGCGCGCCGAGGAACTCGATATCACCACCGTCGAAATCTCGCTGCTCTCGACTGCACAAGCGATGCAGGTTCTGGACGAGGCCGATGCGTTGGCGCAACTGCGCCCCGGCGTAGACGGAGTGATTTTTGAATACGGCCAAAATCGCAGTACCTTTCTGCCGCAAGTGTGGGAAAGCCTCCCGCAGCCACGTCTATTCATGGCGCAGATGAAACGCAAGGCCGGGCTGCCCGAAGACTTCTGGGCGGAAGGCGTGAAACTATCGCGCTATTCCGTGACCAAATGGAGCGAGAAGGAATGATGCGCAAACAAAACATGGTAGGGTGGATAAAGCGCCGCAGGTGCGCATCCACCGTGCGAGTGGTGGATGCGACGCTGCGCGTCTTTATCCACCCTACGAAAACTTTTTGTTAGGTAAATAAAATGGACGAACCCATCAGCATTGCCGAACAATATCCCGCCAAATACTGGCACAAGCTGGACGACGGTCGCATCCAGTGCGACCTGTGTCCGCGCGACTGCAAGCTCCATGACGGTCAGCGCGGCGCGTGCTTTGTGCGCGGTCGCGTCGGCGAGGCGATGGTGCTCACCACCTACGGCCGCTCCTCCGGTTTCTGCGTAGACCCGATCGAGAAAAAACCGCTCAACCATTTTTATCCGGGCAGTAGCGTGTTGTCGTTCGGCACCGCGGGCTGCAACCTCGCCTGCAAATTCTGCCAGAACTGGGACATTTCCAAGTCGCGCAGCTTCGACAAACTCGCCGACCAGGC
>JAYVKW010000125.1:0-17309 GCA_043768015.1 Gallionella sp. | reverse complement strand
CGCACGTCGGGATCCAATCCCGTCATGCCGACGTAAACGCACGGCTTGCCGGTGACGTAATCGGGGTTGGCTTTCTTGAAGCGTCCTTTGCACAGAACGTCTTTCGACAGTTCGATCACATAGACGTGGTAGTGGTTGCGGCGTCCCACAGAGATCAGGGAGAGGTCAAAGATCGTTGATGACGCGCTCTCTCGCCTTCTTCGCTTCTTCTTCGGTGATCAATCCTTTGCTCAGGAGATCCTTGATTTTGTCCAACCGCTGTTCTACGGTTTCGCTGCTGCGAGCATCCCTGGATGTCCTGGACGATGCGGGATTCAAGTCCCCGCAGTCAAGCTGAGCGCGCAGCCCAACGCTGCTTATTTCCGTGCTGACCGTCCTGGTGAAATCCGAGCATCCCGCTTTCTTGAGGGTCACCCTGCCGTACACGGATTCCTTTTCCCTGGGGTAGAGGTTCGGGAAGACATCCTTATGGCTGATCTCGAGGGGAGTCACGCCGATCTTTTCACCCATCACGTAAACCTCCGCCCCGGACGGGTCGGATTCGATCTTGATGGCGTTGTCCCCGGCAGATGGAAATAAATTGCTCGCGCCGCCCATAGACGAACAACCCGTTACGAGCAAAAGATTGAAAAGCGCCAGCGCCTTTCCTGAGCGCTTCAAGCACGCAACCAAAGGGACCGCAGTCGATTTTTTTTTCATCAATATCATCATTCCTCCAAAAATAATTTGACTCCGGTACTTTTTACCCCCGGTACCTTACCCCAGTTAGCGGACAGCTCAGCGGACTCAATAGCTGCCAGAAGCTAAATTATCGAAGCGCGTGTATTCGCCGCGAAACGCCAGCTCGACTTTCCCGATCGGGCCGTTACGCTGTTTGCCGATGATGATTTCGGCTTTACCTTTGTCGGGCGAGTCGCTGTTATAGACTTCATCGCGGTAGATGAACAGGATCAGGTCGGCATCCTGTTCTATCGCTCCACTTTCACGTAGATCTGACATCACCGGGCGTTTGTTGGGGCGCTGTTCCAGGCTGCGGTTCAACTGCGACAGCGCGATCACCGGCACGTGCAGTTCTTTCGCCAGCGCCTTCAACGAGCGGGAGATTTCCGATATCTCGGTGGCGCGATTCTCGCTGGCTTTGCCTACGTTGGAGCTCATCAATTGCAAATAATCGACCACGATCAAGCCGAGCCCATTGTTCTGGCGATGCAGGCGGCGCGAGCGAGCGCGCAGATCCAGAGAGGACAGCGCGGCGCTTTCGTCGATGTGGATAGGCGCGTCATTCAGCTTGCCGAGCGCGTGCGTCAACCGTCCCCAATCATCGTCCTGCAACCGTCCGGTGCGCAGATCATGCTGATTGAGTTTGCCGACCGAGCCGAGCATACGCATCGCCAACTGCGTCGCGCCCATTTCCATACTGAAAATCGCCACCGGCAATTTGCTATCCATCGCCACGTTCTCGGCGATGTTGATGGCAAGCGCAGTCTTGCCCATGCTCGGGCGACCCGCAATGATGACCAGATCACCGGGCTGCAAGCCGGAAGTCATGCGGTCCAGATCGGTGAAGCCGGTCGCGGTACCCGTGATGTCGCTCGGATTGTCGCGCGCATACAAGGTTTCGATGCGCTCCACCACTTGCGATAATAGCGGAGGCATGGAGATAAATCCCTGCTTGCCTTTCGAGCCGGCCTCGGCGATCTCGAACACTTTGCTTTCCGCCTCATCCAGCAATTGCGCGGCATCGCGTCCGGTCGGGTTGTAGGCGCTGCTGGCGATATCGGTGCCGACTTCGGCCAGCTTGCGCATGATGGAACGCTCGCGCACGATTTCGCCGTAGCGGCGGATATTGGCGGCCGACGGCACGTTCTGCGCCAAACCACCCAAATAAGGCAGGCCGCCCACCTTGTCTAATTCACCGGCGATCTCCAATGCCTCGGCCACGGTAATCACGTCTACCGGCTTCGCCTGCTCGCTCAGACGCACGATTTGGCGGAAGATCAGGCGATGCTCCTGGCGATAGAAATCATCGGCGGTCATCAAGTCGGCAATCTTGTCCAGCGCAGTCGAATCAAGCATCAAGCCGCCCAGCACCGATTGCTCGGCTTCCACCGAATGGGGCGGCAATTTGATCTGGTCGAGTTGTGCGTCCGGGTTGGAAAAGTTTTGCATGGAATTGTTGATCTTCCCGTTATTTATTAAACCGTTCACCCTGAGGTATCGAAGGGCGCCGATCATTTGGCGATTGTGCTTCGATGCATCCGTTATGGTTCGGTACCTCACCACGAACGGATGTACCCTGTGCTTAAGTATTGACTTAGCACGGGGTTATCGTGCTTAGTCAATACGTTAGTTGTTCTATCAGAGCTCGTCGAAGCATCGGCCCGAACGGCATGTTTGTCGCTAATTATGGAATGCTTAATAAGTCGCTGAGGCTTTTAAGCGGATGGTATTTTACCTTGCTAATGGGCAAAAGCCTAAAAACAAAAAAGGACTGTTGCCAGTCCTTTTTATGTTGCTTTGATGAGGCGGCGAATTAATGTTCGCCGAGCACCGAAATGGTAATGCCCACCACCACATCGGTATGCAGCGCGATGTTGAGGGGATGATCGCCGATCTGTTTGAGATGGCCTTCAGGCATGCGCACTTGCGACTTTTCAACTTCAAATCCCTGCGCAGCCAGCGCTGCCACTATATCGGCGTTGGTGACGGAGCCAAACAGCTTGCCATCCACACCAGCCTTTTGCACGATCTGCACGGTCAAGCCCGCGAGCTTTTCGCCGCGTGCTTGCGATTCGGCCAGCTTGACCTTGTCCGCCGCTTCAAGCTCGGCGCGACGCACTTCAAACTCGGCTATATTGGCGGCAGTTGCGCGCTTGGCCTTGCCTTGCGGAATCAAAAAATTGCGCGCGAAGCCGTTCTTGACCTTGACCACTTCGCCCAACTGGCCGAGGTTGGCCACTTTTTCCATCAAAATTATTTGCATGTCCGGGCTCCTTAATGCAGATCAGTGTAAGGCATCAAAGCCAGGAAGCGCGCGCGTTTCACGGCGGTGCTCAATTGGCGCTGGAAGCGTGTTTTGGTACCGGTGATGCGTGCCGGGATCAGCTTGCCGTTTTCGGAGATGAATTCCTTGAGGATGTTGATATCCTTGTAATCCACTTCTGCGATCTTCTCGACTGTGAAGCGGCAGAATTTGCGGCGCTTGAACAGATTGTTGCGGGAAGAACGTTTGTTCTTGTCATCTTTCTTTTTGTCTGATGGACGAGCCATGATATTTCCTTATTCCAAAATTATGTCGTTTATATGCAAAACCAGTTGCCGGCTGCGGATACTTTGCTGAGCTAAGAACCCGCGCACTTTCACGTTCTGTCCTACCGCAAACCGGGCAACCTTATCGGCCACCTCGGCAAACGCCAGCGCATTCACTTCACACTGCACCTGCCGTAAACCATTTGCTTCGGACTGCTGCGAGGCATGGCTTAACGTCAGTGCCACTCTCGCCACCCCAGCCGGGGTGTAACGCAAACTTTCCAGTGCGATCAACTCGCCGCTGATGACAACCTGATTACGCGCCAATTGCCAAGGAAATTAAGCCGCGACTGCCGCGACTTGTTGCGCCTGAACTGCAACGCCGCTAACAGCGGCACCTTCGGTCGGCATGGAGCGGGATTTTTCTTCCTTCATCATGGCGGACGGTTCGATGACGGCAGCCTTGGTCTTGACGGTCAGATGACGCAATACCGCGTCATTGAAGCGGAACGCGTGCTCCAACTCGTCCAGCGCTTCCTGGTTGCATTCGATATTCATCAGCACGTAATGTGCCTTGTGAATTTTTTGGATCGGATAGGCCAACTGGCGACGGCCCCAGTCTTCCAAACGGTGGATAAAACCACCTTTGGAAGTGACCAGTGTGCGATAACGCTCGATCATCGCGGGCACTTGCTCGCTTTGATCGGGATGCACAATAAACACGATTTCATAATGTCGCATTACATCTCCTTATGGTTAAAGCCCCCCGCTTGCGGTGCGGTGGAGCAAGGTATGTGGAACAACTGCCCATAACAATTTTACAGGCACAGTCTCACAGGGGCGCGCATTATAGCGAAATTGGCTTACAGGTCAAGGAGTTTAATGCCCGCAACATACTGTGAAAGGCGGGTAGGGTGAGGCTCCCTTTGAAGGCTGCATATCAGCTTTCGCTCAACTTGGCGTGCGCCGCGGCCAGCCGGGCTATCGGCACGCGGGGCGCGGAGCACGACACATAATCAAGCCCGATCTCGTGACAGAAACGTATGGAATCCGGATGCCCGCCATGCTCGCCGCAAATGCCGATCTTGAGATCCGGTTTGATCCCCCGCCCTCCTTCAATGGCCAGCCTCATCAATCTGCCCACCCCCTGGGTGTCCAGCATCTCGAAAGGATTATCGCGCAGCACGTCCTTTTCGTTATAGGCCGGCAGGAATTTATTCTCTGCGTCTTCGCGAGAGAACGAGAACGTGGCCTGCGTCAGGTCGTTGGTGCCGAAGGAGAAGAAATCCGCTTCCTTGGCCAGGCTTTCCGAGCGCATGCAAGCCCGGACAACTTCGATCATGGTGCCAAATTTTATTTTGGCCTTGATGCCGCTGCTTTTTTCGATTTGCGCGATAGTCTGGTCGAGATAGGCTCTGACAAACCTCAATTCGGCAGAGGTACAGACTTGCGGCACCATGATCTCGGGATGCACATCCAGTCCTGCCTTGACGCATTCGACTGTCGCTTCGGCGAGCGCGCGTATCTGCATGATGTAGATTTCCGGAAAGGTGACGCCGATGCGGACACCGCGATGGCCCAGCATCGGGTTGATCTCATGCAGCGCGCGCACTTTTTTCAGTATCGCCTGCTTCTTGCTGATGGTCATATCGACGACATGCGAATCCACGGTATTCGTTTTGATTTTCGCTGCATCTTCCGGACTCAACTCCGAACCCTGCAGCAAGCCCAGCGTGCCGGACAAGATTTCCATCCCCCTTGCGGTTTTGTACAGGTGATGCAGCTCTTCGATCTCCTTGACCAGTTGCTGCTCGCCGGGCAGGAACTCGTGTATTGGCGGGTCGAGCAGCCTGATGGTCACCGGCAATCCTGCCATGGTTTTCAGCAGGGCTTTGAAGTCGGCACGTTGCATCGACAGCAAGCGATCGAGCGCTTCCTGGCGTTTTTCCTGATCTTCGGCGATGATCATTTCTAGCATGATAGGCAGGCGTTCGCTGGCATTGAACATGCGCTCGGTGCGGCACAGACCGATGCCTTTCGCACCCAATTGCAGCGCGCGTTTGGCATCATCCGGCGTATCGGCATTCGCCATCACGGTCAGCCTCGCTTCCTGGTCCGCCCATGCCAGCAACACATTCAGCTCGGCGGTGATCTCGGCTTCAAGCGTCGCGACGACCCCCTGATAGACCATGCCCGAGGTGCCGTCGATGGTGATGATGTCGCCTTCATGAATGATCGTCTCGCCTATGGTGGCCTGGCGCAGCGCGACATTGACTTCGATGCCTTCGGCGCCCGCCACGCACGGCTTGCCCATCCCGCGCGCGACCACGGCGGCATGCGAAGTTTTCCCGCCGCGGCTGGTCAGGATGCCGCGCGATGCGAAAAATCCGTGGATATCTTCCGGCTTGGTCTCTTCACGCACCAGGATGACCGGCTTGCCGGCTTTGCCCTGTTCTTCGGCGCGATCGGCATCGAAGATGGCATGCCCGGATGCGGCACCCGGAGAAGCCGGCAAACCCTTGGCCAGAGGTACGGCACCGGCATTCGGATCCAGGTGCGGAAACAGCATCTGCGCCAGACTTTCCGGTGTGATACGCAACAATGCTTGCTTGCGCGTAATCAGTCTTTCCTTCTCCATCTCAACCGAGCTGCGCACCATGGCGGTGGTATTCATCTTGCCATTGCGAGTCTGCAAACAATACAGCGTGTTTTTTTCGATGGTGAACTCGAAGTCCTGCACTTCGTGATAATGATTTTCCAGTTTGGCGCGCAGCTCCTGCAACTGGCGGAACAGATCGGGCATTTCCTTGGACATGTAGTCGAGCGGCTTGGGGGTGCGGATCCCCGCCACCACATCCTCGCCTTGCGCATTCACCAGGTATTCGCCGTACAGCAGGTTCTCGCCGGTGGCGGGATTGCGCGTGAAACCGACTCCGGTGCCCGAATCATTGCCGCGATTACCGAACACCATGGTGCAGATATTCACCGCCGTACCGTTGGCCATCTCCGGCGTGATCTTGAATTCGCGGCGATAATCAACGGCGCGTTTGCCCATCCATGAGTCGAACACCGCCTTGACGGACAGGTCGAGCTGCTCATAAGGATCGCTCGGAAACGGCTTGCCCGTCTGCTCCTGCACCACACGCAGAAAACGTTCGCTGACTTCCTTGAGATCGTCCGCGCTGAGCGCGAGATCTTCCTTGACACCGCGATTTTGTTTGACGATCTTCAGTTCCTTGTCGAACAACTCGTCGGATATATCCAGCGCGATCTTGCCAAACAGCTGGATGAAACGGCGATAGGTGTCATAGCCGAAACGCGGGTCATCGGTCTGTTTGATTGTGCCTGCCAGTGTCTGTGCATTCAGGCCCAGGTTGAGAATGGTATCCATCATGCCGGGCATGGACATCGCCGAACCGGAACGCACCGAAACCAGCAGGGGATTTTTGGCATCGCCGAAGCGTTTGCTTGTTTTGGTTTCGATCACCTTCATCTGGGCATGAATCGCATCCAGCAATTCCTTGGGCAATCCGTTGCGCGGAGCTGCAAGGTAATCCAGACAGGCTTCGGTGCTGATGACAAAACCGGGCGGCACATTCAGCCCGATCTGAGTCATCTCACACAGGTTGGCACCTTTCCCGCCTAGCAGTTTTTTGTTTTTTCCATCACCTTCTTCAAACGCAAAGACCTGCTGTTTTGTTTTACCCGGGTTGCTCATGGTATATCTCCAGAAATGGATCGCACACCGGCCATTCTATTCCAAATCAAAGTTCATTGAGTATTATGGTTTTTTGTGCGGAGAAAGAAAAATGAACTACAGCCTGCGGCGCTGCCGCACTGCTTCAAACAGACAAATCGCCGTTGCTGCTGCGGCATTTAGCGATTCGATTTTTCCTGGCATCGGGATGTAGATCTTCTGCGTGGCAATCTTCAGCAATTCGGCTGACAATCCCGCCCCTTCATTGCCGATCAGAAACGCGACGTTGCCGCGCAGATCGCAGTCGTACAGGCTGTGCGTGGCATGCAGACTGGTTGCCAGCAGCGTTCCGCGAAATGTTTTCGCCACGTCCGGCAAATCCTGCCGCTCGTAAATACGCAGTGTAAAATGT
The DNA here is from genome assembly GCA_043768015.1 of Gallionella sp. Lineage (GTDB taxonomy): Bacteria > Pseudomonadota > Gammaproteobacteria > Burkholderiales > Gallionellaceae > Gallionella. Next base: position 9,951 of record JAYVKW010000125.1, on the reverse strand, counting down.
CCACCCATCGCCGCGCGCAGCACTTTTGGCGACCATGCATCGGCGCAACCACGTGACAGGAACACCGCATCGCATCCCGCCGCAGCGGCGGATCGCAACATCGAACCCAGATTGCCGGGATCCTGAATATCCTCCAGCAGCAAGGGAAAGTTGCTATCAACTATCGCACCTGCCGGCTGCGGCAAGTCGATCAATGCAATAATTCCGCTGGGCGATTTCAGCTCGCTGATTTCCGCGAACAGTTTGTCATCCAGTTGCGTGATGAGCACGTCTTTCGGGTGCCCGGCCATAACCAGCGACTTGGCGAGTGTTGCTTGCTCGCCTAGTCGAATGGCTAGTGGTTCCATCAAGAGTTTTTCGGATATGCGATGCAATAACCCGGCAATTTCGTCGTCGCGCAACGCCGCTGCGTTCAGCAAAATGTGGCGCGGCTGATTACCGCTATCCAGATACGCCGCCAGCAAGTGTGCGCCGTCCAGCAAGGTCTGATTGGATTTGTTGCGCTGCCGCGCCGAACCGGCGAGCTTGACAAGCTCCTTGAAAAACTGATTGTCGCGGGATCGAATCGAGTTCATGCCAAAATGGCCTTCATTCCGCCGTAGCAGTGTCCTGTTCTAATAACGCACCGATCTCTTGTAAAGAGGGGAGTTCTTGCAGGGCGCGCAGATTGAGATCGTCGAGCAATTGTTTGGTGGTGGCGAACAGTTCAGGTTTGCCGGGGGCGTCGCGTGTGCCGACCACCTCCACCCAGCCGCGCGCTTCCAGCGTTTTGAGTATCTGCGAAGAGACTGCGACACCGCGTATTTCCTCGATGTCGCCGCGTGTAACGGGTTGGTGGTAAGCGATGATGGCGAGCGTTTCCAGCACGGCACGCGAGTAGCGCGGCGGCTTTTGCGGGTTGAGCCGATCAAGATACACCTGCATTTCTGGTTTGGCGCGGAAGCGCCAGCCACTCGCCACACGGCTCAATTCCACGCCGCGACCTTGCCAATCCTGCGCGAGTTCTTCGAGCAATGCGTCGAGTTGGCGATTGTCCGGCGGTACGTCACTGAGTTTTTTTAGCTCTGCTAAGGATAAGGGTTCGGTGGCGGTCAGCAGCGCGGTTTCAAGGATGCGCTTGAGTTGCTGGGTATCGATAGGTTCCCCAACTGATTCCGTTCGCCCTGAGCCTCCGGTATCGAAGGGCGAAGGGTCGATGCAACGCAGCGGGGCTGCGCCAAGACCGCCCGAAGGGCGAGTGTCTGGCGGCGTACCCTTTACGGGTGAATCTAACGGCGTATCCCCTCCGGAGGATGCTTCGACGAGCTCAGCACGAACGGGCAATGGTGCTTCACCCGGCAATGGCACTTCACTCTGCGGTAATGGCTCGGCTTGTCCGGACATAGATATTCCCCAATGTTTCGCTTTGTTGGATTTCAACCAGATATTCTTTGGCCAGCTCAAGAACGGCGATAAAGGTGACGACCAGTTTGTGCACGCCGCTTTCCACATCGAACAGTTTGCCGAACTCGACAAACTCGCCGCCCTGCAGGCAGCGCAGGATGTGCGTCATCTGCTCGCGCACCGAGAGTTGTTCGCGGCGCAATTTGTGATGTGTGTTGAGTTTGGCGCGTGCCAGCAACCCCAGCCAGGCCAGCCGCAAATCTTCCACGCTGACTTCAGGCAGGCGTTCACGTACGGTGTTCTCGATCAACACCTGCGCGATCTCGAAATCACGCCCGGACTGCGGCAGCTCGTTGAGCTTTTGCGCGGCAAGTTTCATCTGCTCGTATTCCAGTAAGCGGCGCATCAATTCGGCGCGCGGGTCTTCGCCATCCTCTTCGCTGACTTTGGGCGGTCGCGGCAGCAACATGCGCGATTTGATTTCGATCAGCACCGCCGCCATCAGCAAATAATCCGCTGCCAGTTCCAGGCGATGCTTGTGCATCATTTCGATGTAGCTCATGTATTGCCGGGTCAATTCCGCCATTGGGATATCCAGCACGTCGAGGTTGTGCTTGCGGACCAGATACAGCAACAGATCCAGCGGCCCCTGAAACGTTTCCAGCACCAGCTCGAGCGCGTCCGGCGGGATATATAAATCCTGCGGCAGCTCCAGCAGCGGTTCGCCGTGGATACGGGCGAATGGGGTAAGTTGGGGTTGTGCTTCAATCATGTCATGGTCAGGTGTAATTTATTCCCATTGCCTCGCGCACCTCGCGCATGGTCTCCGTTGCCAGCTTGCGCGCCTTTTCGCAGCCGTCGGCAATGATGTTGCGCACCAGCGCCGGGTCATCCAGATATATCTGGGCGCGCTCGCGCATCGGGCGTTGTTCCGCCAATACCGCGTCGATCACGGGCTGTTTGCACTCGAGGCAGCCGATGCCCGCGCTCTTGCAACCCTTCATCACCCATTGTTTCGTATCCTCGCTGGAATATATCTGGTGCAACGGCCACACCGGGCATTTGTCGGGATCGCCGACATCGGTGCGGCGGATTCGCGCCGGGTCGGTCGGCATGGTGCGTATCTTTTTGCTGACGCTGGCTTCGTCTTCGCGCAAGGTGATGGTGTTGTTGTAGGACTTGGACATTTTTTGCCCGTCCAGTCCGGGCATCTTCGAAGCGGCGCTGAGCATCGCTCGAGGCTCGGACAAGATCATCTTGCCGCCGCCCTCCAGATAACCAAACAGCCGTTCGCGGTCGCCGTGGCTCAGGCTCTGTTGTTCATCCAGCAAGGCTTTGGCGGACTCCAGTGCCTCATCGTCGCCCTGTTCCTGAAAGCGGATGCGCAGTTCGAAATACAGCTTGGCTTTTTTGCTGCCGAGTTTTTTTACGGCGGCTTCGGCTTTCTCCTCGAAGCCCGCTTCGCGCCCATAGATGTGATTGAAGCGGCGCGCGATCTCGCGGGTGAATTCGATATGCGGCACCTGGTCTTCTCCCACTGGCACTTGCGTAGCGCGGTAAATCAAAATATCCGCGCTTTGCAGCAGCGGATAGCCAAGGAAACCGTAAGTGCTCAAGTCTTTCTCGGACAGTTTTTCCTGTTGATCTTTATAGGTCGGCACGCGCTCCAGCCAGCCCAGAGGGGTAATCATCGACAATAGCAAATGCAGCTCGGCGTGTTCCGGCACCCTGGATTGAATGAACAGCGTGGCGCGTGCCGGATTGACGCCAGCGGCCAGCCAGTCAACCACCATGTCCCACACATTTTGTTCGATGATTTGCGGTGTGTCGTAATGCGTGGTCAGCGCGTGCCAATCCGCCACGAAGAACAAGCATTCGTATTCGTTCTGCAGCTGCACCCAATTTTTCAACACCCCGTGATAATGCCCCAGATGCAAACTTCCGGTGGGGCGCATACCCGATAACACACGCTCAGCAAACATGATTAAATTCCAAATAACAACGAAATCAATTTATACACTAGCTCAATCAATGGCGAGAGTACCCAACTTAACACTGGCCTGCCTTGTATTGGCACAATGGCAAGAAAGATCAGGATGAACATGCCATAAGGCTCGATCTTCGCCAGTTGAAATGCCTGGCGATGCGGCAACAGGCTGACCGCGACGCGTCCGCCATCCAGCGGCGGCAGCGGCAACAGGTTCAGCACCATCAGCACGATGTTGATTTTAATCCCCCATTCGGCCATGCCCATCAGCGGTTCGGCAAAATAATTGCCCATGTTCAACCAGGCCAATTTATAGAGCAATGCCCAGCCCAGCGCCATCACCAGATTTGAGGCCGGTCCGGCAATCGCGACCCACAGCATATCCTGCTTGGGACGGCGCAGCGCGGCAAAATCGACCGGCACCGGCTTGGCCCAGCCGAACAGGATACCGCCAAACCACAGGGTAAGCAGCGGCAGCAATACCGTGCCGACCGGATCGATATGACGCAGTGGATTGAGGCTGATGCGCCCCTCCCGGGAAGCGGTCATATCGCCGAAATGTCGCGCCACATAGCCGTGCGCCGCTTCATGCAGGGTGATCGCGAATAGCACCGGAATGGCTGCCAGGGCGATGGTTTGTATCAGTTGGTCAATTTGCATTGGGTTCCCATTATTTAGATGCTTAAAAATTTTCAATTCCAAACGGGGCAACATCGCCCTTGCCACGTCGCAGCAACACCGGCACTTCGCCGGTTAAATCTATCACAGTAGTGAAATCCACGCCCACCGCACCGCCGTCGATCACCAGATCGACCTGCTTTTCCAATAATTCGCGGATGTGTGCGGCATCATTCAGCGGCCCCTCTTCTTCCGGCAAAATCAGCGTGGTACTCAACAGCGGTTCGCCCAATTCCTCCAGTAAAGCCAGCGCCACCGGATGATCCGGGATGCGCATGCCGATGGTGCTGCGCTTGGGATGCTGCAAGCGTTTCGGCACCTCCTTGGTCGCTTCCAGAATGAAGGTATAGCTGCCCGGCGTGTTGCTTTTCAGCAGGCGGAATTTTGTATTATCCACTTTTGCATAGCGCGAGATTTCCGACAGGTCGCGGCACATCAAAGTCATGTGATGCTGCTCGTCGAGCTGGCGTATCTGGCGGATGCGCGCCACGGCATCCTTGTCATCCAGATGACAGCCCAGCGCGTAGCAGGAATCGGTGGGATACGCCACGACGCCGCCTGCGCGCAGCACTTCAGCCGCTTGACGAATCAGGCGCGGGTTGGGGTTGCCGGGGTGGATGCTAAAAAATTGAGACATCAGGCCACTTTCGATGCGGCGTTATTTTCCCATGCTTCCCAAACCGGACGGCAGCCCAGCGGAAAATCCGGCAGCCGTCCCATATCACGATAGCTCTCGCCCGGCCCGTGGAAATCCGAACCGCATGAAGCCAGCAACACAAATTCTTCGGCATATCGCGCAAACTCGGCATACTGTTCCGGCGTGTGGCTGCCGGTGACGACCTCCAACGCTTGCCCGCCCAATTCAACGAACTCGGCCAGCAATTCTTGCATGGTCTTCTTGCCCATGCCATTGCGACCGGCCATATAGCGACCGGGGTGTGCCAGCACCGCCACCCCGCCGCTACCGCGTATCCAACCGATCGCATCCGCCAAAGCCGCCCATTGATGCGGCACGTAGCCGGGCTTGCCCTTCACCAGATAGCGGTTGAACACGCTTTTCACGTCCTTGCAATGTCCGGCCTCGACCAGATAGCGCGCGAAATGGGTGCGGCCTATCATGTTGGGATTGTCGGCATAATGATATGCGCCTTCGAGCACACCACCGATACCAACCTTGGCCAACGCATCAGACATTTTCCGCGCGCGCTCACCACGCCCGCTGCGCACACTGCGCAAGCCTTCGACCAGAGGCAGGTAACCCGGATTAATACCCAAGCCGACAATATGCAAGGTGTGGGTGCGCCACGACACGGAAACCTCCACCCCGTTGATGAAAGTCATGCCGTGTTGCGCGGCAGCGGCACGCGCCTCATCCAAGCCCTCCATATCATCGTGATCGGTCAACGCCATCACTTTCACGCCACGTCCGGCGGCGCGATTCACCAATTCGGTCGGGGTAAGCGTGCCATCGGAAATAATGGAATGGCAATGCAGGTCGTAATCCAACATCAGATTTCGCCGCCGCCTTTTTTCATGGCCTTACCCTCTTCGGCGCGCTTGCGGCGCACCTCCTTGGGATCGGCGATCAGCGCACGATAAATCTCAATGCGATCCTTGTCGCGCAGCACGGTATCAGCCTTGGTCAGCTTGCCGAATATGCCCAGCTTGTTATTCGCCAGGTCGATCTCGGGATGCTTGTCGAGAACGCCGCTGGCTTGAATGGCCCCGGCCACCGTCGTCCCGGTCGGCACAGGTTGCCTGAGCAGGATTTGCTCGTCAGGCAGGGCATATACCACTTCGATATTGATCTTGTCGCTCATATGTTCGTATAAACCTTTTCTGCGCGCTGGATGAAAGCATCCACCAAACTATTTGCGATGTAATGAAACACTGGCCCGACCATTTTTTCCAGCAACTTGTTGGAAAATTCATAATGCAGGCGAAACTCTATTTTACAGGCTGAGTCGCTCAACGGGATAAATCGCCAACACCCTTCCAGATGTTTAAACGGGCCATGCTGTAAAACTATGTCGATCTGATGCGGTGGCGTGCGCACGTTCTCGGTGGTGAAGCTCTGCTTGAGGTGGTGATAATCGATGTGCACCATGGCATGTACCAACGTGCCCTCCAGCTCAGTGACGCTGGCCCCGCCGCACCATGGCAAAAACTTTGGATAATCTTCCACGCGATCCACCAAGTTAAACATCTGCTCCGCGCTGTGAGCCACCAACACTGTTTTTTCCACTAACGCCATTGTCAATCAGAGCCACGATTCCAAAGGCTGGTAGAATAGCCTAACACACCGCAAAACTCACCTAATTCCAATTCTATTTCGAAGGTCAAACAAGACGATGACGAGCGAACGAGGCGGGCAGTGCATGTGCCGTTCCGAGACGGTGTGGGCGTAGCCCTCCGGTGCGGGAGGAACGGCCAAGCAACGGCTCCCGCAGTCGGCTGGCTTCGCCAAGTAACGTGTCGCCGTTGCACGACAAGGAGTGAGCGATAACCAGTGACTTGGCTGTCGTCTTTTGACTGCCTAGTCAAATGGCTAGTAGTTTAATCAGGAAATCAACGCTGTTTCACCGAAGAAATTGGATTGGAATCATGAGTATCATCCAGAACAAAAAGGCCTATCACGAGTATTTCATCGAGGATAAATATGAAGCCGGCATCATGCTGGAGGGCTGGGAAGTCAAGGCCATCCGCGCCGGACGGGCGCAACTCAAGGAAGCCTACGTCACCGTCAAGGACGGCGCGCTGTATTTGTTCGGCTCGCACATCAGCCCGTTGCTCAACGCTTCCACGCACATCCATCCCGATCCGGTACGCACCCGCAAACTGTTGTTGCACAAACTGGAAATCGACAAACTCATCGGCAAAGTACAGCGCGCCGGCTACACCCTGATGCCGCTGGACATGCATTACAAGAACGGTCGCGTCAAACTGGAAATCGGCCTCGCCAAAGGCAAGAAGCAACACGACAAACGGGCAACCGAAAAAGAGCGTGAAGGCAAGATGGAAGCACAGCAGGCGATGAAAAAACTGAAACGTGGTTAACCGTTAAATCACTCGGTCGTAGGGTGCGTTCCACGGTGTCAATTCCGCCCAACCTTTGGTTGGCTGCGGATTGCCTACCTTTGGTGCACCATCATTAATTGGTGCGTGGAACGCACCCTACATTATTATTGTAGTTTTAAAATGGAATTGGAATAACCATGACCAGCACTGAGCATACCGAACAACAAACCGCCTACCTCGCCGGCGGCTGCTTCTGGGGCATGGAAGAACTGGTGCGGGAAATCCCCGGCGTGCTGGCAACAGAAGTCGGCTATACCGGCGGCGATACACCGGATGCGCGCTACGAGCAGGTCAAGACCGGTAACACTGGCCATGCCGAATCGCTCAAAATCGTTTTTCATCCGCAACGACTCAGCTACCGCCATCTGCTGTTCGAATTCTTCCGCATGCACAATCCCACCACGCGCAACCGGCAAGGCAACGACATCGGCACGCAATACCGCTCGGCGATTTTTTACCTCTGCGAAGATCAAAGACACACCGCCGAAGAAGTCATCAGAACCGTGGATACTTCCGGCGACTGGCAAGCCAATATCGTCACCGAAGTCGTACCGTTTAAAGAGTTCTACCGCGCCGAGGAATATCACCAGAAGTATCTGGTCAAGAATCGTGGCGGTTATACCTGCCACTACATCAGGCGGCTTGGGTTGGGAGAAGAAATGTAGGTTGGGTGGAGCGGAGCGATACCCAACAAGAACCAATGATGGGTATCGCGTTGCTCAACCCATCCTACGCTTGCTCAATTAACAATGGTCGAAAAAGATCCCCCCGTCCAAGTAACAGGGGACTATAAATATAAGGGGCAACAGGGTCTTGCATTACGACATTCTCGTTAGACTCTTAATGTCTGCGAGGAGTCTAGTTAACCAACGCCGCCGTTTCCTGCAACAATTCGCGCGCCTTGGTCGCCACATCATGCTCCGGATTAACCGTCAGTAGTTGTTGCCAGACGGTGCGGGCTTCGCTGATATTGTCTTTGGCCCGCTGCAATAACAAGCCAAGATTCACGTAGGCATGACCGAAACTGGGGTCACGGGCAATTGCATCTCGGAAAGCCTTTTCAGCCAGACTGATATCGTCGTTGCGCCAATACATCGTGCCAAGATCGGTGCGCACGCCCGGCAGATCCGGATTGATATCAAGAGCACGCTGATAGTAAAGAATCGACTGCCCTGCATCACCATTGTCGTAAAAGATGTTGCCCAGTGATATCGCGGCATCGAGATCGTTACCATCCTTGTTCAAACGTTCTTTGAGTTGAGCGACAGAATTTGTTGCGTTCATTGATTGGTTCTCCAAGCTAAAAGTTGTAAATGAAATCATTGGGCTGTCACTTTGGCAGAAATAGAAAGTGCCATAAATCGCACGCTAGTATACCAAAGTGGCAAACCAAATCACCCCCACGCCATGCCGATCACCGCCACGCACACCGTCAGCAGCCCCAACGTCAGATTGACGGCGATCAGCTTGCGTATCTTGCCCAACATTTCTCCCGCTTCTTTCCAGCGTTGTTTGGCGACATGCAAGTTGAACGGCACGTAGCAGGCGAAGTACACATAGCCGTAGATCACCATCATCGCCAACCCCATGGCCAGCATGAGGTGGATGTGACGTGCCACGTGGGCGATGCCGCCATACAAATAGATCAGGTACAAGCCGCTGACCATGAGCGTTGCGACCGCGCCCCACACCCAGACGAAAAAGCGGCGCAACACCGTGTCCCACAGGCGCAGACGCTGCGGCGGTTCGAGCACTTCCACCGCAGCCGGACGCAGCACCACGTATGCGAAGAACATGCCGCCCACCCAGATCAGGGCGGCGAGCAGATGGATTAGTTTGAACAGGGTCATGGTTTTTTATTGGGCGACTGTTGGTTAGGTAGTACGATACCTGAAAAGCGACTCTCTCTTTATATAAACCCTCTCCCCTACCCCTGTCCCGCAGGCGGAAGAGGGAATAATAGTTCGCGCACCGGCCTGAAACTTTTGCGATGCACGATCGACACGCCATGTTCGCGCAACGCGGCGAGGTGTGCGGCGGTAGGATAACCTTTGTGGGCGGCGAAACCGTAGTGCGGATAGGTTTTGTGCAATTCCAGCATCAGCGCATCGCGCGCGGTCTTCGCCAGGATCGAAGCGGCGGAAATTGCGGCGATAGTGCTGTCGCCTTTCACGATAGCCTGACTGGGAATGCCGGTTTGCGGGCAATACAGGCCATCCACCAGCACTTGCTGCGGTTGGATGGGCAAGGCCAGCACGGCGCGGCGCATCGCCAACAGCGTGGCTTGCAGGATGTTGAGTCGGTCAATTTCGCCGACCTCGGCGTAGGCCACCGCCCATGCCAGCGCGCGTTCGCAAATGATGATTGCCAGCTGGTCGCGTTGTCGTTCGGAAAGTTTTTTGGAATCGGCCAAGCCTGCGATGGGATAGTCCGGGTCGAGTATCACCGCTGCCGCGCTGACTGGACCGGCCAATGGCCCCCGCCCGGCCTCATCCACGCCACAGATGAGAATGACATCATGCATTGGGCAAATAGGGCAGGATGGCCGCAGCCGCTTTTTGCGCGGTGTTCTGGCGCAAGGTTTGATGCAGCACGGTAAATGTTTCTTCAAGCTGCGCCACCGCTTCCTTGTTGTTGACCAGATTGAGCAGCGCCTGGGTGAGATTCTCCGGCGTGGCATCTTCCTGCATCAGTTCCGGCACGATGAAGCGCTCACACAAAATGTTGGGCAAGCCGTAATAAGGCTGATAACTTTTGCGTTTCATCAACCACCACGACAATGCCGGCATGCGATAGGTGATCACCATCGGCCGCTTGAGCAGGGC
>JAYVKW010000124.1:0-8318 GCA_043768015.1 Gallionella sp. | reverse complement strand
ATGCCCATAGACACGCGCTGATGCACCACAATGTTGTGCAAATTCTTGCCGTCGTAGTGGATCTGTCCGCCGGCCGGATGCAGCAGGCCCGCTAGCGTTTTCAACGTGGTGGTCTTGCCCGCGCCGTTGCTGCCGATCAGCGCGACCAGTTCGCCGGGGGCGATATGCAGGGTTATGCCTTTCACGGCATGGATGCCGCCGTAGGCGACTTGCAGGGAGCGGACTTCCAAAAGGCCGCTACTGGAATTTGTCATTCCGGGCTTGACCCGGAATCCAGTGATTTGATTGGACTGGATTCCGGCCTTCGCCGGAATGACGAAATCGGAATTTGTAGAATTACCCAATGGGGGACGAGTTTCAGTCACTGTTCCCCCTCTCCCCTAGCCCCTCCCCCACAACGGGGTGAGGGGAATCTTGTCCGAGATAAGCGGCAATCACGGCGGGATTCTGGCGCACTTCTTCCGGCATACCTTCGGCAATCTTTTTTCCGTAATCCAAGACCGCGACACGGTCACATAATCCCATGATGAGCTTGACGTCATGCTCGATCAGCAGCACGGTGATGCCGCTGGCGCGTATGGTTTGCAGCAGCGTTTTAAGGCTTGCCGTTTCGGTGGCGTTCATGCCGGCGGCGGGTTCGTCGAGCGCCAGCAGCAGCGGATCGGTGGCCAAGGCGCGGGCGATCTCCAGCCGTCTCTGCTCCCCATAAGACAAGTGTTTGGCGAGCGTCTGCGCGGGTTTGCTGATGCCCACGTAATGCAGCAGCTCGCGCGCGCGTTCGGTGATGGCGCGCTCTTCATTGCGTGTTGCGCGGTTGCGCAGCAAGGCGCCGAACACGCCGGCGCGGGTGCGCACATGGCGGCCTATCATCACGTTTTCCAGCGCGCTGAGGTTGGCGAACAGCCGGATGTTCTGGAAAGTGCGCGCAATACCGGCTTGCGCCAGCACATGGGGCTTGCAGGCTTGATAGCTTTTTCCATTGAACTGAAAGTCGCCCGCGCCCGGCTGATACAGCCCGGTGATGACGTTGAACAGCGTGGTCTTGCCCGCGCCGTTCGGGCCGATTAAGCCATAGATCTCGCCACGCTGGATATGCAGCGACACGTCGCTCAGCGCGCTCAATCCGCCGAACTGTTTGACTATGGAGGAGAGTTGCAGCAAGGGTGTGGTGTTATTCATATACACCCGCCAACCGTTTGCAGCATGGTATCGAATAACTGTAGGATGGGTGGAGCGCAGCGATACCCATCGCCCTATGGTAATGAATTGATGGGTATCGCTGCGCTCCACCCATCCTACGATTTGCATCTGCTTGTGTCATACCTTCTCCGCCGCTTCATCGGTATCCAGTTCGCGGCGGCGCACACGCGACGGCAGTAACCCAGCCGGGCGATACAACATCATCACGATCAATGCTGTGCCGAACAGCAACATGCGCAAGCTCTCTGGATCGACCAGCGTCTTGCCGAACAATGCCTGTTGCAGCGGCACGACGCTGTGGCGCAGCACTTCCGGCAGCACGGCCAGCAGCACACCGCCGAGTATCACCCCGGCGATGTTGCCCATGCCGCCCAGCACCACCATGCACAACACCATGATGGATTCCATCAGGCTGAAACTTTCCGGGCTGACGAAGCCCTGGAAACCGGCGAACAACGCGCCGGATGCGCCGCCGAACATCGCGCCCATCGCGAACGCCAGCAACTTGAGGTTGCGCGTGTCGATGCCCATCGCGGAAGCGGCGATCTCGTCTTCGCGTATCGCCATCCATGCTCTCCCGATGCGCGATTTTTCCAGCCGCTGCGAGACGAAGATCACCAGCGCGGTGAAGGCGAGGAACAGGTAAAAATACAGATGCACCGACGGAAGTGCGATGCCGAAAATATCCTGCGTGATGTTCAGCGGCACGTTCGCGATACTGATCGGATCGATGCGGCTGATGCCTTGCGGGCCGTTGGTCAGATTAATGGGGGCGTTGAGGTTATTCAAAAAAATGCGGATGATCTCGCCGAAACCCAGCGTGACGATGGCCAAGTAATCGCCGCGCAAACGCAACGTCGGCGCACCGAGCAACACGCCGAAACCACCCGCGATTAAAGCCGCCAGCGGCAGGACGATCCAGAACGACAGATGCACACCATTGGGAAACAATGCCGGGAATGCGAGCGCCAGATGCGGGGAGCCGGTCAGCGCATAACAATAGGCGCCGACCGCGAAGAATGCGATGTAGCCCAGATCGAGCAGGCCCGCATAACCGACCACGATATTCAGGCCGAGCGCCAGCATGATGTAGAGCATCGCGAAATCCACGATGCGCACCCAGCCGCGCCCGAGCAGCGCGTCGGTAATGAAGGGCAATAGCAGCAGTGCGGCCAGCAGCAGCCAGAACGCGAATTTCGTAGGTTGGGTTATAACCATCGACTTGGTTGGCGTCTTTTGCCAGCCTAGTCGAATGGCTAGTAGTTTAATCAGCGGCTTCATCTCGTAATTCGATTACGCAATAAAAAATGACCTATCGTAGGGTGCATTCCACGCACCATCTTTGATACAAAAACGGTGCGTTCCACGCACCCTACCAAAACCGCGAAAACTTTAAGCGCGCTCGGCAATGCGCTCTCCCAGTAGGCCAGTAGGCCGGAACACCAGCACGGCAATCAATACGAAAAATGCAAACACGTCCTGATAGTTACTGCCCAGAAATCCGCCGGTCAGATCGCCGATGTAGCCCGCGCCCAAGCTCTCGATCAGGCCGAGCAACAACCCGCCCAACATCGCCCCGCGCAGATTACCGATGCCGCCCAGCACCGCAGCGGTGAAAGCTTTAAGGCCGAGCAAAAAACCCATGTAGTAATGCGCCAGCCCATAGTTGGCGCTGACCATCACCCCCGCCACTGCGGCGAGTGCCGAGCCGAGCATGAAGGTAATGGAAATTACGCGATTGATGTCCACCCCCATCAGTTGCGCGGCGTGTTGATTCTCGGCCACCGCGCGCATCGCGCGTCCCAGCCGGGTGCGATGCACCACCACCATCAACCCCGCCATGATTGCCAACGCCAAAACGAAAATAATGATCTGAATATCGTTGATGATTGCCCCGGCGATGAGATGTGGATTGTTTGTAATCAGTTGCGGAAAGGCATGATACTCGCGTCCCCAGATCATCATGGCCAGATTCTGCAACACGATGGAGACGCCAATCGCGGTGATCAGCGGAGCGAGACGCGGCGCATGGCGCAACGGGCGGTAGGCGATGCGTTCGATGCTATAGCCCAAGGCCATGCAACCCGCCATAGCCAACGCTATGCTGAAAGGCAATGCCAATAGCGGTGGCACGCCCAAACCCAGCAAGGCAGTAAGTGCAGATAGCGCCAGCATCGCGCCTATCATCACCACTTCGCCGTGCGCGAAGTTGATCAGACCGAGGATGCCATACACCATGGTGTAGCCCAGCGCGACCAGCGCGTACACGCTGCCTTGCACCAGGCCATTGATGATTTGTTGAAGAAAGATTTCCATAATTCCAATCCTATTTCATCGGTGACACTGCGTTGGCTTCCTCGCTCACTCCTGATGAAACAACTAGCCATTCGACTAGGCTATCAAAAGACGATAGCCAAGACGCTGGTTATAGTCGTGCTACGAGCACTGCCCGCGTCGTTCGCTCGTCTCCGCCTTGTTTCACCTTCGTAATAGAATTGGAATAGCTACAAAAAAAACGACACGTGCTACGTGTCGTTAAATCATTGCGTCAAATGTGCATCAATGCGCCGCCGGAGCAGTTGCCCCCAGCGTTTCCAGCGGTTGCCACCTGCCCTGCTGCACTTGATATACCGTGATGGCCCCGCCCCTTAAATCACCTTTTTCATCGAACTGGATTTTTGCCGTCACGCCATCGTAAGTGAGGGTCGCGAGCACAGGCAAATACTTTGCCGGTTCCACAGAACCGGCTTTTTGCATAGCGGCGATCATCACATTCACCGCGTCGTAACAGTAAGGCGCGTATAGCTGGATCGGCTGATATTTGGCGACGAAGCGCGCCTCGAATTCTTTTCCGCCCGGCATCTTGTCCAGCGGCACGCCGGGTAGTGAGGCATAGCTTCCTTCTGCGGCGTTGCCCGCCAGCTTGATGAATTGTGGCGTATAGCCACCATCACCCATCATGAATTTCAGATTCAGCGCGAGCGCTTTGAGCTGCTTCGCCATCGGCCCCGCTTGCGGATCCATCCCGGCATAAAACAGCAAATCAGGCTGCTTGCCTTTGACCGCAGTCAGCACCGCAGTGAAGTCGTATGCCTTGTCGTTGGTGTATTCACGCGCCACGATTTGCGCGCCATTGGCCTGTGCGGACTTGATGAACTCGTCCGCCAAACCCTGCCCATAACCGGTGCGGTCATCGATCACAGCGATCTTCTTCGCCGCCAAATTTTTCGCCGCGTACTCGCCCAACACGCGGCCTTGTTGCGCGTCATTTGCCATCACGCGGAATGCCGTTTTGAAACCCTGGGCGGTATAGGCGACCGCCGTGGCGGAAGGCGAAATCTGTGGGATACCGTTATCGCTGTAGATTTTTGCCGCCGGTATACTGGTGCCGGAATTAAGATGGCCGATCACGCCGCTGACTTTATTATCCACCAGCTTCTGCGCGACGATGGTCGCGGTCTTGGGATCGGCCTGATCGTCCTCGCTGATCAGTTCGAAACGCACCTTGCGTCCGCCAATGACGGTGCCTTTGGCGTTGGCATCATCTATCGCCATGCGGGTGCCGCTTTCATTGTCCTTGCCGATGTGTGCCTGCGGGCCGGTTAAAGGCGCTGACGCGCCAATGCGCACGACCAGTTCGCCGGATATATTTTTATCGGTCGTGGCCGATTTTCCGCACCCGATCAACGTCAGCGTGATGGCGCCAAACAAGAACAAACGAACGGAATGAAATGACATGGTTAACCCCCTGATGTGCGCGCTTGGATTATGCGGAGCAGACGCACCGCTTGTCAATTTAACGGGCAACAAAAAGCCGGCTTGCGCCGGCCTGTTGCTGCAGGATGCTTTAAACTTATTTGGTAGACAAACCTTGTTCGAACTTAACCAATTCGATGATTTCTGCCTGTTTGGTGCCCGCTGCGTCGTTAGCCGGCATAGGCATCGTGCCCCAGTTACCCGAACCGCCCTTGGACACCTTCATCACCAGACCTTCGATCAACGGATATTCCTTGCCGTTGTAGGTGTACTTGGTCACGCCGCTGCCGGTGTACTTTTTGGCAATGTCTCTCCAAGCCGGACCAACCAACTTCTTGTCAATCGCGTGACAAGCGGTGCAGTTGAGCTTCTTGGCCAGTGCCGGCATTTCTTCTGCCATTACGCTACCTGCCACCATCAAACCTGCTGCTGCGATCATGCTTACGATAATAGATTTCATGCGTCTCTCCATTTTATGATTAAAACACCTCAAACATTGCGAAGGCTTAACCTCCGCTTGCGATTCTAGACAACCCCGTCCGCTTTGCATAGCCATTCGGCTCTCACTGACACCCAACACTCTGGCAGCAGGCAAATAACGTTGCTCCCCAAGCAAAAGTTGACATTCCGTAAAACCTTGAATTGTTTCCAGCATCAAGCAAGGGTACTTCAACATCAAACGAAGCGTAGCGTCAGGCGACAAAAAAGCCGGCTTGCGCCGACTTTTTCGAGGATTGCTCCTGACTTACTTAGCCAGACCCAAAACAAACTCAACCAGTGTCTTGATGTCTGCTTCGGAAACCTTAGGTGCATTTGGAGTCATAGCCATCGTGCCCCAGTTGCCCGTACCGCCCTTGGCTACCTTCTGGGTCAGCCATGCTTCAGGGTTCGCGGCGCCGTGTTCTTTCAGAATGTCGGCCACTTTCTTGCCGGTAGTCGTTGCGCCGTTGCTGTTGTAGGCTTTGGAAACGTCCATCCAAGCTGGACCAACCACCTTCTTGTCAATAGAGTGACAAGCGGTGCAACCGCTCTTCTTTGCCAATTCTGGCATATCCGTTGCCATTGCGCTACCTGCAACCATCAAACCTGCTGCTGCGATCATGCTTACGATAATAGACTTCATGTTCTCTCCGTTTTTAATTAAAGTGTCTGAAACGATGCGAAGGTTTTCCCTCCGCTGCCAATTCTAAACAACTCGGCCCATTTTGCCAACAAACTTCTCCGGCAGGAGGCTGTTCTTCTCATGAATAGTTGACAAAAAAAGTCAGGGATTGCGTGGATATGAACGGCGAATTGATGCCCGCTAGCCTGATGCTTGGCGATATCCGAATATCGCCGCTATACAGACTCGGCGTGGTATTCAACTATCATCGTGTGCCTGCTTCCCGCCGCGACTTTCACCACATTTTCGATCGCATTCACCGACTCCACGCATATCATTTCGCGCCAGCCGTCCGGCTGCCCCAGGTCACCCATCTTGTTGGCTTTATCCGTCCACGGCGTCCATACCACGGTGGAAAGACTGCCGGACTTGGCGATGTGAATGCGCCGCTTGAGCTTGTCATCTTCGATCACGCACTCGGCTGCGGTGTGGATGTACACGCGGTCGGTCTCGCTTGAAAAGTTGATCGCTCCAACCTGCTTTTTCAGTGTGGAGCCGCCGACCTTGTCCCAATACTCGCAACTCTCCAATCCTTTCACGCGCACCGCGCCGATGTCGCCGATCTGGAAATAAGTATGCAGCGCTTCGCCGATCACGAAATCGGTAGCCCCGGTATTCTCGGTGGTCAGTTCCATGCGCAGTGTCTCACCGACGATTACGGTCAGATCAAGCGTGCAGGCCTGTTTCCACTGCGCGCGCGTCTTCTCGCTTTCCACCAAACGCAGCGTCAGGCGCGTCGCGCCGCCCGGTTCACTGCCCGACTCCACCACTCGCCAAGGCACGGTGCGCGCATAGCCGTGTCCGGGGAAGCCGGATTCGGCTGGGTGCGCGCCAAACCACGGCCAGCACACCGGCACCCCGCCGCGTATCGATTTGCCCACTGCCAGCCTGGCATCGCGCGACAGCCATATCACGGGCACCGCTTGGCTCTTGGGCTGCCAAGTCATCAGATGCGCGCCCTGCAAACAGAGCGATGCGCTTGCTTGTTTGTTGCTGATTTCCGCGACGATCAACCCGCTGGCTGCGCCAAGACCGCCCGCAGGGCGAGTGTCTGGCGGCGGTGTCAATTCTGCATCGAGCTTGCTCGATAGCAGATTGCCTACCTTTGGCATCCCCTTTACGGGGGCATCTTCACGAAATTCAAGTTCTCCGTTGATGCCGAATTGTGTATTCAATTGCTGTGCTGTGGTCATGTTTTCCTCTTTCTATTTTTGAAATATCATGTGTGTGGGAGCGGTTTTAGCCGCGACGGTTTTTAGAGATGCCCGTATAATCGTTCTTCCGATTTTACCTGATTAGCCCATGTTAATTCATCCGCAATTCGATCCCGTCGCCCTGCAATTCGGCCCGCTTGCCATTCATTGGTATGGGTTGATGTATCTCGCCGGTTTCATGACTTTCCTGTGGCTGGGGCGCAAACGTATCAGCACATTAAACAATCCGCGAATCAATGCCAAACTGCTCGACGACCTGCTGTTTTATGGCGTATTCGGGGTGATTCTGGGCGGGCGATTGGGCTATGTGCTGTTTTACAAGGCTACGTATTACTCCGCGCATCCATTGGAGATTTTCGCGGTCTGGCAAGGCGGCATGTCTTTTCATGGCGGCTTTATCGGCGTGCTGATCGCGATGATGTGGTTCGCGCACAAACAGCAACTGAGTTGGCTACAACTGACCGACTTCATCGCTCCTCTGGTTCCGCCCGGTCTGGCGTTTGGCCGCCTCGGCAATTTCATCAACGGCGAACTGTGGGGACGACCCACTGACGTGCCGTGGGCGATGATCTTTCCCAAAGTGGATAACCTGCCGCGCCATCCCTCCCAGCTTTATGAATTCGCACTGGAAGGCCTGTTGTTATTCACGCTGCTCTGGCTGTACGCACGCAAACCGCGTCCGGTCGGCGCAATATCAGGCTTATTCCTGATCGGCTATGGCAGCTTCCGTTTTCTGGTCGAATTCACGCGCGAGCCGGATGATTTTCTCGGTCTGCTCAGCCTCGGACTCAGCATGGGGCAATGGCTGTCGCTGCCAATGATTGTGGCTGGCATAGCCATGATGGTATGGGCATATCGTCGCAAATCTTGACAGGACAAGGGCAAAACCCTGATAATTCCGCGCTTTGCTTCATGGGGTGATGTAGCTCAGATGGTTAGAGCGATGGATTCATAACCCATAGGTCGGCGGTTCGACTCCGCCCATC
>JAYVKW010000123.1:0-8114 GCA_043768015.1 Gallionella sp. | reverse complement strand
TTCCCTTCCATACTGTCCGCACTGTTGCGCGCATCGCTCAAATTGGCATACGGCCCGATATGCACACGCACCAATCCGTCTTTAGTGGTCAGCTTGAGTTGCTTACCCGTATCACCGAGTTTACTGCGCATTTTGTCCAGATACGCTGCTGCCCCCGCTTGCGAACTGAATGCGCCGAGTTGCAGGTAAACGGCGCTGTCCTTGCTTTCCGGCGGGGCCAATACAGCGGAAGGCGTAGCCGCCGGAGGAGCGGCAATAACAGCGGAAGCCTCAACAGGAACCGCAGCTACGGCAGAGATAGGCGCGCTGCTTTCCAGCGGTTGGCTTTGCACGCTGTTGGCGGCTATGGTATTGACACTGACATCGGGATTCAAGCTCTCCACTTCGACTTCCGCACTGCCATTGCCGAGGATGCCCAGTTTGTACGCGGCGGTATAGGACAGATCGATCACCCGGTCATTCATGAACGGGCCTCGGTCGTTGACGCGCACGATGGCCGATTTTTGATTGGCGAGATTCGTCACGCGCGCATAGCTGGGCAGCGGCAAGGTGGGATGTGCGGCGGTCATGGCGTACATGTCATATATTTCGCCGCTGGAGGTGCGCTCGCCATTAAATTTTTTGCCATACCATGAGGCGATGCCGCGTTCTTTGAAATTTCCAACCACAGCCAGCGGCTTGTAAGTCTTGCCCAGCGCGACATAGGGGCGATTGGCGTAACGGTGCAACGGTTCACTTTTCGGCACGGCATCCGCTATCGCATCCAGATTAACGGGGATATCTGCGCCCGGTCCGTCCCCGGCGAGGTAGCCGCCGGCACCGGGCACGCCGGCTGTTTTATTCTCAGCCGGCGCGGCGGTGACAGGCGTTGCCGCTTTGCGATGTGGCAGTGAGCCACAAGCGGTGAGAAACAACGTTGTCAATGCCAAAAAAACGGTGAATTTATTACTCATTAATCTCTCCTATGTCTTAACCAGTTTTTTGTGTGTCTCTATGCTCATCAGCATACCGAAACCGAGCAGCAGGGTCAGCATGGATGTGCCGCCGTAACTGACCAGCGGCAGCGGCACACCGACCACGGGCAGGATGCCGCTGACCATGCCCATGTTGACGAAGGCATAAGTGGCGAAGGTCAGCGTGATGGAGCCGGCCATTAAACGCGTGAAGTAAGTGGAGGCATGCGAGGTGATGGTGAAGCCGCGCCAAATCACAAAGGAGTACAGCGACAACAGGATCAAGTTGCCGAGCAAACCGAACTCTTCTGAATAGACCGCGAAAATAAAATCGGTGGTGCGCTCCGGCAGGAAATCGAGATGGGTCTGCGTGCCGTTCAAATAACCCTTGCCCAGCATGCCGCCGGAACCGACTGCGATAGTCGCCTGGATGGTGTGATAACCGTTGCCCAGCGCGTCTTGTGAAGGGTCGAGCAGCATCATGATGCGGTGGCGTTGATATTCGTGCATCATCGACCACAGCACCGGCGCGCTGGCGAGTACCGCGACAAACAACCCGCCTATCACGCGCCAACTCAAGCCCGCCAGGAACAACACATAAAATCCGCTCGCGAAAATCAGCAGCGACGTGCCCAGATCGGGCTGGCGTGCGATCAGTACGATCGGCATGAGCAGCAGCAAGGTGGCGACGAAATAATTTTTCAGCGTAAGCGTGGCTTCGTGCTTCTCGAAATACCAGGCCATCATCAACGGCACGCCGATCTTCATCAGCTCGGATGGCTGGATGGTCGTTACGCCGAGGTTCAACCAGCGTCGTGCGCCGTGGCTGATATCGCCGAACAGCGCCACGCCGATCAGCAATATCATCCCCAACACATAAATCGGCACGGCGGTACGCATCAAATAATGCAGCGGCAGATTGGCGATCAGCCACATAAAGGCGAAAGCCACCACGATGTTGCGCATCTGGCTGAGCGGGCGGTCCCAGCTGGCATTATCGGCACTGTACAACACCAGCAGGCTGGTCAGCAGCAATAGGCTGATACCCAACAACAGTTGCCGGTCGAGATGCGCGATCAAACGTTGCCAGAGTTGCCGCCTAGTCATGCTCGCTACTCTCTTTCACTTCCACATCGGCCAATGGCTTTGGCACCTTTCCAAGCAGGTAATAGTCCATCACCTTGCGCGCAATGGGTGCCGCTGTGGTACCGCCGTGTCCGCCATTCTCGGCCAACACCACCAGCGCGATTTGGGGGTTTTCGGCAGGCGCATAAGCGATGAACCAGGCGTGATCACGATTTCGCTCATCGACCTTGTCAGCATCATATTTCTCACCCTGCTTCATCGCAATCACCTGTGCCGTGCCGGTCTTGCCTGCGATTTGATAGGGCGCGCCCAGGGATGCATATACCGCCGTGCCGCCCGGCTGGGTGACGGCCACCATGGCACGCCTGACCAGGTCCAGATTCTTGGGGTCGATGTTCAGATCGTATAGTGGATCCTTGGCGATGAAACGATTTTCGCTGCTGCGCGGACTCTGCACTTCTTTTACCAGGTGGGGTTTATATGCCACGCCGTGGTTCGCCAGCGTGGCGGTGGCAAACGCCAATTGCAAGGGTGTAACTAGGCTATAGCCCTGACCGATGCCAACCGATACCGTGTCGCCGGGATACCAGATTTGCTGGTAGCGTTTCATTTTCCATTCTTGCGAAGGAAGCAAACCGGAAGTTTCACCTTCCATATCGATGCCGGTCTTCTTGCCAAAACCAAAGCGCGCCAAAAAGTTGGCAATATTGTCTATGCCCGTTTCGGTTGCCAAGCCATAGAAATAGGTATCGCAAGACATCTGGATGGCCTTGAACATATTTACGCTGCCGTGGCCGCCCGCTTTCCAGTCGCGATACTGGCGGCGGCT
This sequence comes from Gallionella sp., assembly GCA_043768015.1. Taxonomy (GTDB): domain Bacteria; phylum Pseudomonadota; class Gammaproteobacteria; order Burkholderiales; family Gallionellaceae; genus Gallionella. The sequence continues at coordinate 5,246 of JAYVKW010000123.1, read as the reverse complement.
GCCGGGCAAATAATATACGCCCGAATCGTTGATGGTTTGCTCGGGCTTGCGCGTGTGAAAATTCAAGCCGGCCAGCGCCATGAAAGGCTTGATGGTCGAGCCGGGCGGATATTGTCCGCGCAGCGCGCGATTGTTGAGCGGCACATCGGGGGAGTTATTCAGCTCATCCCAACTTTGCGTATCGATGCCGTCGATGAACGGGTTGGGGTCGTAGCCCGGCTTGCTGACGAAGGCCAGCACTTCGCCGTTGTTCGGATCTATCGCCACCAACGCGCCGCGGTAGTTGCCGAACGATTGCTCGGCGATTTCTTGCAACTTCGCATCGATGCTCAATACCAGCGTGTTGCCGGAAACCGGCGCGGTGCGGGATACCATACGCACTGCCCGTCCGCCCGCATCCACCTCGACTTGCTCAATGCCGGTGGTACCGTGCAAGTCGCTTTCGTAGCTCTGCTCGAGGCCGGTCTTGCCGATGTAATCCGAGCCGCGATAGTTCGCCGACAGATCGCTTTCTTCAAGTTGATTTACCTCGGTATCGTTGATGCGCCCGATATAGCCGATCAAATGGGAAGTCTTTTCACCGAACGGGTAATCGCGAAATAATCGCGCCTTGATCTCGACACCCGGAAAGCGGTATTGCTGCGCGGCAAAGCGCGCGACTTCTTCATCGCTCAAGCGATTGCGGATCACCAGCGTTTCAAAGTTGTGACTCTCGGCGAGCAGTTTTTGAAAACGTTTGCGATCCTTGTTGGTGATCGCTACCAGCGTGGACAGATCGTTTATCGTGGTCTCAATATTTGCTGTTTTGTTCTGGTTTATCTCCAGCGTGTAGCCGGAATAGTTGCGCGCCAGCACCACGCCGTTGCGGTCGAGTATCAGGCCACGATTGGGAACGATGGGAACGATGGCGATGCGGTTGCTTTCCGACAACGTCTGGTAATAGCTGTGGCGCACCACTTGCAGATAGACGAAGCGCACCAGCAGAAGCGCCAGCAACACCAATACAAAACCGATGCCGACGACCAGCCGAAACTGGAAGTGAAAAATCTCTCGCTGATGATTTTTAAATTCAACGCGCTTCTTCATGAGCGATTACGGTCCACTCTCTTCTGCCGCATTGTCTGGAACATGATGCTGAGCGGCATCCACAGCAAAGTCGACGTCAGGCAACCGAGGAAATACGGCCACACCACATAGCCATCCACCTGCCAATTCACCAGCGCATACACCGCGTAAGTCAGCACGAATATCCCGAACACCTGTATGGTCTGCTGGCGTAAATCAAACATCTGCAGTCTGCGATGCAGCACCACCCCGCCAAAAGCGAGCAAAGTATACGCAAGCGCGTGCTGGCCAAACAGGCTGGCATCCGCCACGTCGGCGAGTATCCCCACTGCCCACGACAACCCGATGCCAACGCGCAGCGGTTTGTGCATACACCAATACAGCAGTACCAGTGCGACAAAATCCGGGCGCAACATCAGCCCAATACCCCCCCAAGGCAGTCCGTTCAGAAACAGCGCGGCCAGCACGCTGAATACGATAAAGGTGTTGCTGACCGGTCGCTGGATTTCTGGTGTCGTGCGCATGGAGAGATAGGGCATCTAATTATTTCTCCTGGCCTTCACACGGTTATCGGCATTGGCCGCCGCAGACTTTTCATCCGGGCGCTCGGACAACCTGGGCAAGCTGGACAAAATCAGCAGATGGCGGTGTTTATCCACGCCAGCCAGCGGCAAACAAGTAACGCGCGCAAAGGGATAGGCTGCATCGCGTTCGATCTTGATCACCCTGGCGACCGGGATGCCCGGCGGATAGATGCCGTCTATACCGGAAGTGACCAGCACGTCGTCGTTTTGAATATCCGCACTGGTCGGCATATAGCGCAGCGACAACTGGCTGGTATCTCCCGCGCCAAACACGATGGTGCGCATCCCATTGCGCAGCACTTGCACCGGCACGGCGTGATCTTTTTCGGTGATCAAGGTGACTTCGGAAAGCCAGGGATAGACGCGGGTGATTTGCCCGACGATACCGATGTCATCCATCACCACTTGCCCGATCCGTACATCGGCATCCGCACCCTTGTTGACGAGCACTTTGCGCTTGAATACGTCGCGCTCGGCATAAACGACTTCGACTAATTGGGTAGTGAATTCATTGCGTATCGGCAGCGCGGCCAGATTGCGCAAATGTTGATTTTCCGATTGCAACGCTTGCAATTGCAACAATTGCGCGGCATCGCTCTGATGCTGCTGGTTCAAATCATCATTCTGCTTGATCAGACCACGTTGCGTGCTCTGCGTGATGAAGAAATCGCCAACCTGTTGCCACAATGCGCCCGGCAAGGTCGCCAGCCGCTGTATCGGCGAGACCAGTACCGACAACGCGCTGCGCGTCGATTCCAGATAGCGATAGCGCGCGTCCACGAATAACAGCAACAACGAGAGCACTGAAAAAAACACCAGCCGTGCCACCGGGCTGGGGCCGCGATTGAAAAATCGGAAGGATTGGGTGCCGTCTATCATGGAATGGGAGTTGGAAGACGTAAGTTGGAAACTGGGAGTGGCTAAGAGCAAGTTTTCCAACTGCCAACTTACGTCTTCCTACTCAAGCCTCCCCACTGACGACCTCACTCTGTAGTAAAAATGCTGGTCGACTTGTCCAGGTGTTCGAGAGCCATGCCGGAACCGCGCACCACACAGGTCAACGGATCGTCGGCGATCAGCACCGGCAACCCGGTTTCTTCCATCAACAGGCGATCCAGGTCGCGCAGCAGCGCGCCGCCGCCGGTCAATACCATGCCCTTGTTGGCGATGTCGGCGCCGAGTTCCGGCGGAGTTTGTTCGAGTGCCGTCTTCACCGCGCTGACGATGTTGTTGAGCGGATCGGTCATCGCTTCGAGCACTTCATTGCTGGAAATGGTGAAGCTGCGCGGCACGCCTTCCGCCAGATTGCGCCCGGTCACTTCCATCTCGCGCACTTCGCTGCCGGGGAAGGCCGAACCTATCTCCTTCTTGATTTCTTCGGCGGTAGTTTCGCCGATCAACATGCCGTAATTGCGCCGTATGTAATTGATGATCGCCTCGTCGAACTTGTCGCCACCGACACGCACCGAGCCGGAATACACCGCGCCGCCCAGCGACATCACGCCCACTTCCGTGGTGCCGCCGCCGATGTCCACCACCATCGAACCGGTCGCCTCTTCCACCGGCAAACCGGCACCGATCGCCGCGGCCATCGGCTCTTCGATCAACTCCACACGGCGAGCACCAGCACCGACGGCGGATTCGCGGATCGCACGCCGCTCCACTTGCGTGGAACCGCACGGCACACAGATCACGATGCGCGGACTGGGACTGAAAATGCCGGCCTTGTAAACCTTGCGGATAAAATGCTTGAGCATCAGTTCGGTGATAGTGAAGTCGGCGATCACGCCATCCTTCATCGGACGGATCACGGTGATGCTGCCCGGCGTGCGCCCCATCATCTTCTTGGCGGCCAGTCCGACTTGCTGGACCACCTTCTTGCCGTTCGGCCCGCCCTCCTGGCGTATCGCCACCACCGAGGGTTCATCCAGCACGATTCCCTGTCCGCGCACCCAAATCAGCGTGTTCGCCGTGCCAAGGTCGATCGCCAAATCATTCGTAAAATAGCCTTGCAAAAATCCAAACATGTCGTGTCCTGTAGTCAAAGAGGTGCGCCAATAAACCCTTGTATGATACCCTATTAGCCTTATTTAAATAAAGTTTTTACTATGTCCCTGACCCACGCAGATGTACGGAAAGTCGCCCGTTTAGCCCGGCTGGCGATGAGCGAAGCGGAAATCGAATCCGCCCGCACGCAGCTTTCCGGAATTTTTGATCTGATCGCCGAAATGCAGGCTGTCGATACCCAAGGCATCACCCCGATGTCCCATGCCCAAGATTTGTCGCAACGGCTGCGCGAGGATAAGGTTACAGAAACCAATCAGCGCGAAGATTTTCAAAAGATTGCTCCTCAAGTCGAAGCAGGCTTATACCTCGTTCCGCAAGTCATCGAATAGTACTAACCATGCTTAATTCAAGTTTGCAACAACTCGGCAGCGCGCTGCACGCCCGGAAAATCAGCAGTATTGAACTGACGCAGCTCTACCTCGACCGCATCGCCGCGCTCAATCCCGCGCTGAATGCCTATATCACGACCAACGCTGCAACCAGTTTGGCGCAGGCGCGCGCGGCTGATGCGCGGTTGGCCGCCGGCAAGGCGCAGCCGCTCACCGGCATCCCCATCGCCCAGAAAGACATCTTCTGCGCCAAGGGCTGGCGCACCACCTGCGGTTCGAAGATGCTGGCAAATTTTATTGCGCCCTATGATGCGCACGTCATAACGCAATTCAACAACGCCGGCACAGTCAATCTGGGCAAAACCAACATGGACGAATTCGCCATGGGCTCGTCCAACGAAACCTCCTATTTTGGCGCGGTGAAAAATCCCTGGGATCGAAACGCCGTGCCCGGTGGCAGCTCCGGTGGCGCAGCCTGCGCGGTCGCCGCGCGGCTGTGCGCCGCCGCAACCGGCACCGACACCGGCGGCTCGATCCGCCAACCCGCGGCCTTGTGTGGTATCTCCGGCATCAAGCCGACCTATGGCACCGTGTCACGTTACGGCATGATCGCGTTCGCTTCCAGCCTCGACCAGGCCGGGCCGATGGCGCGCAGTGCGGAAGATCTGGCCTTGATGTTGAACGTGATGACAGGCTTCGACGAGCGCGATTCCACCAGCTTGCAGCGCGACAAGGAAGACTACACGCGCGACTTGAATAAGCCACTGGACGGCCTGCGCATCGGACTGCCCAAGGAATTTTTTGCCGAAGGTCTGGCACAAGATGTGGGAAGCTGTGTGAATTTGGCGATTGCCGAATACAAAAAATTGGGCGCAACCGTTGTAGACATCAGCCTGCCCAATTCAAAATTATCAGTCCCGGTTTATTATGTGCTGGCTCCAGCTGAAGCCTCCAGCAACCTGTCGCGCTATGACGGAGTGCGTTACGGTTATCGTGCGCCGGAATACTCAGACCTTGCCGACATGTATGAAAAATCCCGTGCGCAGGGCTTCGGTGCAGAAGTGAAACGACGCATCATGATTGGCACTTACGTGTTGTCGCACGGATACTACGATGCCTATTATTTGCAAGCGCAGAAAATCCGCCGCCTGATCGCGCAGGATTTTACCGATGCGTTCAAGCAATGCGACGTCATCATGGG
>JAYVKW010000122.1:0-5512 GCA_043768015.1 Gallionella sp. | reverse complement strand
GTTCAGTAGTAGCAAATAAGCAATACAATACAAAAACCAGCCCAGGCTGGTTTTTATTTTGGTTTAACCCTGATATTTGGGTATCCGAATTCCACCAAGATCCTCAGGATACTGTTTGGCCGGGCAATGACGATGGTGAGCTTTTTCGCAAATCTCCATCGAACCCGGATGGATTGCCTGCCCCCTGTTGTTCCAATTAAAAAATGAGCAAAGCATTCACACGCGAACACGATTCCGCTGATGACGAGGATCCCCTGCCCACATTACAGTTGCCCCCGGGCGTTAAGAACTATATCACGCCGAGCGGACACCAGAGACTGCAAGCAGAACTGGATCATCTGTGGAAGGTGGAGCGTCCGGCATTGGTCAAGACCATCACCTGGGCTGCCTCCAACGGCGATCGCTCGGAAAATGGCGACTATATCTATGGCAAAAAACGCCTGCGCGAAATTGACCGGCGTGTGCGTTTTTTACGTAGGCGCCTGGAGCTGGCCGAGGTGGTTGATCCTGCGCAACGCGGAGAGTGTGATCAAGTGTTTTTCGGTGCGACGGTGACGGTCTGTGATGCCAACGGTTGTGAGAGTACATATAGTATCGTTGGTGTGGACGAAGCGGATGTGGCGAGCGGACGGATCAGCTGGGTTTCCCCGCTGGCGCGGGCGCTGCTTAAATTGCGCGAAGGTGACGTGGCGACGCTGCGCACCCCGACAGGAATCAATGAACTTGAAGTGGTCGGCGTCATGTATTGTGTGCTTGATTGAGCATTGCGGTTAGATGTTAGTATGCGACCGGGGGTAGGCTTTACGCTCTATCGGAAGTTTGTTATGTTGCAAGCCTGATACCCGCACAAAATCTGGACACAGTTTAAGAACTAATCAATGCATTGAGGAAACCACCATGAAAAAAATCGAAGCTGTGATCAAGCCGTTCAAGTTGGATGACGTGCGCGAAGCACTTTCTGAGTTGGGTGTAAGCGGGCTGACGGTCACCGAAGTAAAGGGTTTTGGCCGGCAAAAAGGGCATACCGAGTTGTACCGTGGCGCGGAATATGTGGTGGACTTCTTGCCCAAGATTAAAATCGAGGTGGTAATCCCGTCCAATCTGCTCGATGCGGCAGTTGAAGCCATTATCAAGTCCGCTCATACCGGTAAAATCGGCGATGGCAAAATTTTCGTTTCGGCAGTGGAACAGGTTGTCCGCATTCGCACTGGCGAAACCAACGAGACTGCGCTGTAACTCAAATTCTATAACAAAGTCAGGCAATCCACTATCCTTGCAGCGCAAGAATGTGGAATGGACATCGCGATCAGCACACGTGCGCACTAAACCGTCCGGCAATCTCTCCCGCTCTGACTATGGCTGTCAACAAGCCTAATGGCCTATATATTTTGCCGTGCGGCGCGGGAATGGCACAATCCGCCCTGTACAATTTCTGATGCAAAATCATGCTGAGTTACCGTCACGCCTTTCATGCCGGCAATCATGCCGATGTGCTGAAACACTTCATCGAGGTGCAGTTGCTGAGCTATCTGGCGCAGAAAGATAAGCCGTTCTGGTACATCGATACCCATGCCGGAGCAGGTTGCTACGCCTTGGATAGCGGCTATGCCACGCAGAATGCGGAGTATCAAAGCGGCATTGCGCGGCTATGGGAACGCGACGATATGCCAGTACCGTTGCTGGACTATGTGGCGTTGGTGAAGCGCATCAATCCCGATGGACAATTGAAGCTGTATCCCGGCTCGCCACTGATCGCGCTGGAGTTGTTGCGTGAGCAGGACCGGATGCGGTTGTTCGAGTTGCACCCGACCGACGGCGAGATATTGCAGCAGAATTTTGCCGGTCATGACAGCCAGGTGTTGATGCAGACTGCCGATGGCTTCGGTGCGCTGAAAGCCTTGTTGCCGCCGCCGCCGCGCCGCGCGCTGGTGTTGATCGACCCGCCTTATGAAGACAAGCAGGATTACCGGCGCGTGGTGGCGGCGTTGCGCGAGGGGCTGAAACGCTTTGCTGGCGGGGTGTATGCGGTGTGGTATCCGCAGTTGCAGCGCGCCGAGGCGCGGCAGTTGCCCGAGCAACTCAAGCAATTGCCGGTGAAAAGCTGGCTGAATGTCGCGCTCAGCGTGCAAGCCCCAAGTGAAGATGGTTTCGGCATGCACGGCAGTGGCATGTTCATCCTCAATCCGCCGTGGCTGTTGCATGGCGTGTTGCAGGAGGTGATGCCGTATCTGGTAAAAGTGTTGGGGCAGAACGGCGAGGGGAATTTTGTACTGGAGTTTGAAGAGAATGCCGCCGCATGAAACAATGGCCAGAAATCAAATAATACGAATGACAATCAATGCCGAAAATATCACTTGCGAGTAGTCTGGTCGAAACGCTTCCATCCGGCAGGATCGGGCTTTTCAATCCATGGCGGGATCGTTGCCCTCATGATGCTGCGGGCAATGACCCAGCCGAGAAATTGGATCGGCTTGCGCGCCATTTGGACTGTGATCCGGAGTTCATCTTGGCTGGAGAAGCGCCCGGATATCAAGGCTGTCGTTATAGTGGAATTGCATTCACTAGCGAACGTTTGCTGGGCGAGGGGCGCATACCACGTATCCCCGCTTTGACTGGTCGACTATCCACAAGAAGATTGCCGTTCTCCGAGCCATCGGCCACCATCGTATGGAAGACGCTCTATCGCCTTGGTATTGAAGAACGCACCATCCTTTGGAATGCAATGCAGTTACATCCGTATCGACCAGATACTTTGTGGTCGAACAGGACTCCGACGCAGGAAGAGATCAGGCTGGGTGAACCCGCTTTACGAATACTGATAGAGACATTTCCGGCTGCCAAGATTATCGCCGTTGGGAAGAAGTCAGAAGGACTCCTACGCGAGATGGGCATTCCAATTGCAGGTTCTGTTCGTCATCCGGCCAACGGAGGGGCGACGGAATTCTCTGCTGGTTTAAAGGGTTTGATGTGAACGGCACGTCACGCGAATTCGACTCTAAACCAATACTGGCCAGCCTGCCGCTACTGCCCGGCGTGTACCGTTTTTTCGATGCAAAGGGCGAAGTACTATATGTCGGCAAGGCCAATCAGCTCAAAAAACGAGTCGCATCCTACTTCCAGAAAACCAACGTCTCGCCGCGCATCCGTTTGATGGTGTCGCACATTGCGCGCATAGAAACCACTGTGACGCGCTCGGAGGCCGAGGCGTTGCTGCTGGAAAACAACTTAATAAAGTCATTAAGACCACGCTATAACATATTGTTTCGTGACGATAAGTCATATCCATATATCGTGCTGACCGGACACCAGTTTCCGCGCCTGACTTACTTTCGCGGTACGCCCAACCGGCAGCATCAATACTTTGGCCCCTACCCGAATTCGTCCGCCGCCAAGGAAAGCATGCAATTGCTGCAGAAGATCTTCCGCATCCGCACTTGTGAGGACAGCGTGTTCAACAATCGCACCCGACCATGCTTGTTGCACCAGATCCATCGCTGCACCGCGCCGTGCGTGAAATTAATTTCGAGCGAGGATTATCAGGCCGACACCCGCAATGCGGTGTTGTTGTTGCAAGGCCGGCATCAGGAGGTCGAACAAACGCTACGCACGGCGATGGAACACGCGGCGGAAGAACAACACTTCGAGCAGGCCGCCGCCTTGCGCGACCAGTTGCGCGCCCTGCGCACCGTACAGCAAAAGCAATTTGTCGAATCCACCGGCGGCGCGATGGATGCCGACATTATCGCGCTGGCGCAGCACGATGGCCTGGTCTGCGTGAACCTGGCGATGGTACGCGGCGGGCGGCATCTGGGCGACAAGAACTTCTTCCCTGATCATGCCGAAGATTTGTCGGCGGACGAGATCGCACAGGCGTTCATCGCACAGCATTACCTCAATCGCAGCTTGCCTCCGTTACTGGTGTTGGATGCCGAGTGTGATGACGAAACGCTGGCGCAATTGCTCAGTGAACAGGCTGGGCACATGGTGAAGATCAGCCAGGCGACGAGCGGCGAGCGCAAGCAGTGGCTGGAAATGGCGCAGCGCAATGCGCTGTTGGCCATACAGCAAAGGGCCATGCAGCAGGGCGGGCAAAAACTGCGCCTGGACAAACTGCGCGAATTTCTGGATATGCCGGATTTGCAGCGCATCGAGTGTTTCGACATCAGCCATACCATGGGTGAAGCGACACAGGCTTCCTGCGTGGTGTATGAAAATTTCGAGATGCGTTCCGCGCAATATCGCCGCTACAACATCCCTGTCCTGAGCTCCGTCGAAGGGAGCGGCATCACCCCCGGCGACGATTATGCGGCGATGCGACTAGCGTTGACGCGCCGCTACCAGAGGCTTGCCGAAGGCGACCCAAAGGGGGAGGGCGCCCGCCCTGATCTGGTCTTGATCGACGGCGGTCTGGGGCAATTGCATATCGCGATGGAAGTGATGCACGAATTGGGCTTGAATGATTTGGCGTTGGTAGGTGTCGCCAAGGGCGAAGCGCGCAAGGCTGGGTTGGAACAGCTGATCTTCCCCGACGGCACAGCACGGCAGTTGCGCAGTGACGATCCGGCTCTGCACCTGATCCAGCAGATACGCGATGAAGCGCATCGATTCGCCATCACCGGGCATCGCGCCAAGCGCGGCAAAGCGCGCACCGCATCGAGTCTGGAGAAAATCAGCGGGGTAGGGGATAAGCGGCGGCGCAGTTTGCTGACCCATTTTGGCGGGTTGCGCGAAGTGAAGCAGGCGAGCGTCGAGCAGCTCTGCCAGGTGGAAGGAATCAGCAAATCACTTGCTGAAAAGATTTACCAGCAGCTACACTAGCCCTATGCCGCTCAACATCCCCAATCTGCTTACATGGTTAAGAATCCTGCTGATTCCAGTGTTCGTCTCGGTATTTTACTTATCTAACGACACGCTTAGCCCGCATTTAAAGAACGTAATCAGCACTAGTGTTTTCCTGCTGGCTGCGTTCACCGATTGGCTGGATGGTTACCTGGCGCGCAGACTGAACCAGTATTCCGCATTTGGTGCGTTTCTTGATCCGGTGGCCGACAAGCTGATGGTGGCAGCCGCGTTGATCGTGCTGGTTAAACTGGAGCGCGCCGATGCGATCATCGCTTTCATCATCATCGGACGCGAAATCACCATTTCCGCGCTGCGCGAGTGGATGGCCCAGCTCGGCGAAAGCAAGAGTGTCACAGTCTCGATGTTGGGCAAGGTCAAAACCACCTTCCAGATGATCGCGGTAATCATGCTGCTGTATCACGAGCGCTTGCTGGGGATCGATTTTCAGTTGATCGGCTCGTGGCTGCTGGATCTGGCCGCACTGCTGACCTTGTGGTCGATGGGCTATTACTTGATGCTGGCCTCACCCAAACTAAAAAAACATCTAAACTAAATTGATTTTCAAAGCTGCGTCTGTATAATGCGCAGCCTTCGGGGTGTAGCGTAGCCTGGTAGCGCGCCTGCTTTGGGAGCAGGATGTCGGGAGTTCGAATCTCTCCACCCCGACCAG
>JAYVKW010000121.1:0-4717 GCA_043768015.1 Gallionella sp. | reverse complement strand
GCAAGCAAGGGCGAAGGGCTGGGCAATCAGTTCCTCGCCAACATCCGCGAGACCGACGGCATCCTGAACGTGGTGCGTTGTTTCGAGGACGACAACGTGATTCACGTCGCGGGCAAGATCGATCCGATTGCTGACATCGAAACCATCATCACCGAACTGGCACTGGCCGACCTCGCCACTGTAGAGAAAGCGCAGCACCGCAATAGCAAACTGGGACGCTCCGGCGACAAGGAAGCCGCCAAACTCGGCGTGCTACTGGAGCAAGTTTCCGCACATTTGAACGAAGGCAAGCCGGCGCGCATGTTAAAGCTGGACGCTGATCAGCTCGCCCTGCTTCAGCCGCTATGCCTGCTCACCATCAAGCCCGCCATGTATGTCGCCAACGTCGCAGAAGGCGGCTTCACCAACAACCCGCTGCTGACCCGTCTGCAAGAATTCGCCGCCAAAGAAGGCGCGCCGGTGGTGCCGATCTGCGCCGCACTGGAAGCGGAAATCGCCGAACTGTCCGATGCAGACAAACAAGAATTCCTCGCCGATGCAGGCTTGGCGGAACCGGGTTTGAATCGCCTGATCCGCACCGGTTACAACCTGCTCGGGTTGCAAACTTATTTCACCGCAGGCGTTAAAGAAGTGCGCGCCTGGACTATCCACAAAGGCGACACTGCGCCGCAGGCAGCGGGCGTGATCCACAACGACTTTGAGCGCGGCTTCATCCGCGCCGAAGTGATCGCCTTCGACGACTTCGTGAAATACAAAGGCGAACAGGGCGCGAAGGATGCTGGCAAGATGCGTGTGGAAGGCAAGGAGTATGTCGTGCAGGACGGCGACGTGATGCACTTCCGCTTCAACGTCTAAAAATCTCTGGGAGCGCGGGCATTGCCCCCCGTTCCAATTATGCTAACCTTCGCCCATCACGAATAAAGCACTCCATTACGGTCTATGCATCAGGAGGGAAAGTGAACTATTTATTTTTTCTTTTTTTGACGCTGTTATCCGCCCATGCATTTGCCGACACCTCCCCTCCGGCAGCCTCTCATTCTCCGGTCATCCCCCTGAACCAGAACCTGGCGGTGGTCGATTATTTCGACGACGGACGGCAATCTGGTTGCGGATTGAGGGCAACCGGCGAGACCAGTGATCACTTGTGGCTCAATGTGCTGGTCACGGTATTCGTGAAGGGAACGGGTGCCACCTTCGGGGTGATCAAAGTGGTCGCCAGAAAAGTAAACACCAAGGATGGCGTCCCGCTGTTACAGGACGGCAAGATCAGCTATGCGAATATCGGAAATATCCGCAAGGCCTGGATCAGACCCGACTCGGGGAAGGGAGCGCTGACTGATAAAAGCGGCGAGTCGTCGCACGGCGATGCCTATATGGTGTCGGCGGAATTCGCCAGCACCGTGGATTTGCTGGTCGCGATATCGCATGAAAGCTTCAAGGTCGGTCTGAATCGAAATGAGCATGGCCCGGATGACGTATTCCAGTTCGATAAGCGGCTGGACCGGAGCGCAGCCGATAAGCTGTCCGTTTGCATGAAAAATCTAAGGGCTGCGATGCAAGAAAACAAGGACAAGCAAAACTTCTAGTCGTCCACCAGCCAGCCACTTGCACGGTATGCGTCATTCAGCCCAGTCAGTCCTGCTCCAGCCAGCCCTGCAAAAACGCCCATTGTTCGAGCTCGCGCTCGGCAAGGTGGGGCGGCAGGTCGAACAGGGATTTCCCCTCAAAAGCGGCATTCACATAGACCTGTGTCTCACGCAGGTAAGCGAGGATCGGCAGATCAAGGCTGGCGAGGAAATGTTCCAGCGCCCAGGCGGCTTTGGTACGCATCTCCATACGCATGCCGACTATGCCGATGTGGCACTTGCTGCTGCGCACTTTCTTTTCTTCGGCCAGTATTTGCAGGAAGTCGCGGCTGGCCTGCAGATCGAATAAAGACGGGGCGACGGGCACGATGATTTTGCTGGCCAACTTGAGGGCATGGGCGAGGTTCTTGCCGTGCAGGCCGGCGGGTGAATCGATCACCAGCCAGTCGTTGCGGTGTGCTTCCTCTTTTTTCGATTCCAGGGTTCGTATCGCAGGAAGATAGGCAGGGCGCGTGGCGAGCCACAGCGAGGCGGATTGCTGGCGATCAAGATCGAGCAGCGCCACGTGCTGACCGCGATTGGCCAGAAATCCGGCGATGTTGACCGACAGCGTGGTTTTGCCGCTGCCACCTTTTGGATTTGCGATCAAAATGGTTTTCATTTCATCCCTTCCTTTCCTCAGAGCGGTCTAAATATTGGGTTAAACAGGTGGAAATGATACCATCGCGGAACTTTTTATTTAGGGAGCCTTTAAAAATCCAGAGTTCGCCCAAATGCAAGGCGCGGAAAAAATTTCGCCGCGCCGCATATGGGGTATATGCAAGCAAGAAATTTTTTACGCAACGCAGCAGTTGGGATGAAATGTGGATTTTTTTGGCTGGTTTTTTCGGGGAACAGTATGGCAGGACATAGCAAATGGGCAAACATCCAACACCGCAAGGGCAAGCAGGATGCCAAGCGCGGTAAAGTTTTCACCCGATTGATCAAGGAAATCACCGTGGCGGCACGGCTGGGCGGCGGCGACCCGGATGGCAATCCGCGCCTGCGCCTGGCGATGGACAAGGCGTATGCCAACAACATGCCCAAGGACAACGTCGAGCGCGCCATCAAGCGCGGCAGCGGCGAACTCGATGGGACACATTACGAGGAGTTGCGCTACGAAGGCTACGGCATCAACGGCGCGGCGGTGATGGTGGATTGCATGACCGACAACAAGACCCGCACCGTGGCCGATGTGCGCCATGCCTTCAGCAAAAATGGCGGCAATCTCGGCACCGATGGTTCGGTGTCGTTCCTGTTCAAGCACTGCGGACAAATGATTTTCGCCCCCGGCACGGACGAGAACGGCTTGATGGAAGTCGCGCTGGATGCGGGTGCGGAAGACATCATCACCCATGACGACGGCAGCATCGAAGTGATCATCTCCCCGCATGATTTCGTCAATGTGAAGCAGGCCCTGGAAGCGGCGGGCTACAAAGCGGAGTTTGCCGAAGTCATCATGAAGCCGGCCAATGAGGTGGTCTTCACCGGCGACGATGCGGTGAAGATGCAGAGGCTGATCGACGCGCTGGAAGATCTGGATGATGTGCAGGAAGTTTATACAACCGCCGTCATAGAGGAGCAACCCTGATTCTTTCTGGTCCAATAGCGAAGAAAATCCGGAGTCGCTTATGCGCATCCTTGGCATAGATCCCGGCCTGCGCATCACCGGCTTCGGCGTGTTGGACAAAGTCGGGCAGCAATTGCATTACGTCGCCAGCGGCTGCATCAAGACTCCGGACGGCGAATTGCCGGAACGGTTAAAAGCAATACTGAATTCGTTGGGCGAAGTGATCGCACAGCATCAACCGCATCAAGTCGCGGTGGAAAAGGTGTTCGTCAACGTCAATCCGCAATCCACCCTGTTGCTCGGGCAGGCGCGCGGCGCGGCGATCTGCGCGGCGGTGCTGGCGAATTTGCCGGTGGCGGAATACACCGCGTTGCAGGTCAAACAAGCCGTGGTCGGCAACGGCCATGCAAAAAAGGAACAGGTACAGGAGATGGTGCAACGCTTGTTGAAACTATCTGGCACACCCAGCCCGGACGCGGCAGACGCGCTGGCCTGCGCGATCTGCCATGCGCATGGCGGACAAGGCTTGGGTGCGTTGGCGACGGCGGGATTCCGCATGAAAAATGGGAGGCTGGTTTAATGAACATCTACTCGTTTCTGTCATTCCCGCGACAGCGGGAATCCAGACGATTGAACGAACCCCGCGTAGCGGGGCAACATTTGGTTTTGTCTGCTGCACAGATTATTTGATTAGCTGGATTCCCGCTGTCGCGGGAATGACGAAATAATAATTTTCCGGGACTCACTTGAAATGATCGGTCGTTTAACAGGCATCCTGCTGGAAAAGAATCCGCCGCAAATCCTACTGGACGTGCAGGGCGTGGCTTACGAGCTGGATGTGCCGATGAGCACGTTCTACAACCTGCCCGTGCTGCACGAAAAAGTGGTGCTGCACACGCAACTCATCGTGCGCGAAGATGCGCATCTGCTGTACGGATTTTTAAGCAACGAGGAGCGCGTCGCGTTCCGCCAGTTACTCAAAATCAGCGGGGTTGGGCCCAAGCTGGCACTCTCGGTGTTGTCCGGTTTAAGCCTGAATGATCTGGCTGTTGCTGTAGCCAATAAAGAAGTCGGTCGGTTGACCAAAATTCCCGGCGTGGGCAAAAAAACCGCCGAGCGTTTGCTGCTGGAATTGCAGGGAAAATTCGTGGTAACTGGCGCAAATGTTATTCGAGGCGCGGCTGTTTCTTCAACAAACAACGACATCGTAAACGCCTTACAGGCACTGGGTTACAACAGCAAGGAAGCAGACTGGGCGGCCAAACAATTACCCAAAGACGCCAACGTCTCGGACGGTATCCGTCAGGCGCTTAAGTTGTTGTCCAAGGCTTGAAATCGCCATAGGACAAACAACATGATGAAAAATAAATCGAAGCTGAGCTAGCCCGGCTTCGCTTTATATTTTTACATTTTGCATCACTTGTGTTCGCGCCGACTGAATATTGACCCACTGTGCCGATTGAATATTGACCCAGGACCTGTCGCTGTATTTTGAACCAGCAACTGTGGATAAGTGTACCAA
>JAYVKW010000120.1:0-9648 GCA_043768015.1 Gallionella sp. | reverse complement strand
ACACACTAAATGCGGAGACACGCGTCAGACTGCGGAACAGCAAGTCGAACACTGCTTGTCGTTTAAGGCGCGCTTGGTGTGAAAACATCGGCATGGTTGGTTAGTCCCAAGGGTAAAAATAACGGGGGCTTTGAGCCCCCGCGATTATAACTGAAGGGCGCCTCAAAAAATTCAGAGTTCGCCCAAATGCAAGGCGTGGAAAAAATTTTGCAGTGCCGCATATGAATAATATGTTAGCAAGAAATTTTTTCTGCAACGCAGCAGTTGGGATGAAATCTGGATTTTAGAGGTGCCCTTAAGGATGTGCTGTGTCAGCCACGCTCCCTGGTTTATTTCCAGACCGCCTTGCCTGCTGCATCCTTGATTTGTGCTTTCCATGCGTCGCGGATCATCGTCACGACGTTGGCAGGTAACGGCACATAATCCAGATCGGAAGCCATTTTGCCGCCGTTGGAGTAGGCCCAGTCGAAAAACTTCAACACTTCTTTGGAGTTCTCAACTTTTTCCGGCGACTTGTGGATCAGGATGAAGGTGGCACCGGTGATGGGCCAGCTATCCTTGCCCGGTTCGTTGGTCAGGATTTCGTAGAAGCCGTTGTCCTTGTCCCACTTCGCGTTCGCGGCGGCAGCCTTGAAGCTGACGTCGCTGGGGGAGACGAACTGACCGTCGCGGTTCTTCATCTGGGTGTAGGTCATCTTGTTCTGCAATGCGTAGGCGTATTCCACATAACCGATGGAATTCTTGATGCGTTGCACATAGGAAGCGACGCCTTCGTTACCCTTGCCGCCGGTACCGACCGGCCATGCTACGGCTTTGTCGCCGCCCACGCTGCGCTTCCAGTCCAGGCTGACTTGCGACAGGTAGGTGGTGAAAATGAAGGTGGTGCCGGAGCCGTCGGCGCGATGCACTACGGTGATGGTCTCATCGGGCAGGGAGAGGCCGGCATTGTCTGCAACAATACGCGGATCATTCCATTTGGTGATCTTGCCCATATAAATTTCGGCCAGCACTTTGCTGTCCAGCTTCAATTGTCCGGGTGCGATGCCGGCGATGTTGACGACCGGTACCACACCACCGACCACAGTCGGGAACTGGGCCAGGCCGCCGAGCGCTAATTCGTTCGGATTCAACGGGGCATCGGACGCACCGAAATCCACGGTCTTGGCCTGGATT
This sequence comes from Gallionella sp., assembly GCA_043768015.1. Taxonomy (GTDB): domain Bacteria; phylum Pseudomonadota; class Gammaproteobacteria; order Burkholderiales; family Gallionellaceae; genus Gallionella. Next base: position 8,475 of record JAYVKW010000120.1, on the reverse strand, counting down.
TGCTTGATGCCGCCGCCGGAACCGATGGACTGGTAATTCATCTCAACACCGGTTTGAGCCTTGTATGCTTCTGCCCATTTGGCATAGACCGGGTAGGGGAAGGTCGCACCCGCACCGGTGATGTTGGTTGCCTGGCTTGCGCCGGCATAAGCTACCGCAGTGGCAGCAGTGATGCCGATGATGAGTTGCTTCAGTTTGCTATTCATAATGTCTCCATTGGGTTGAGTGTGTTGCTTGCCGCTACTTAAGGTGCCAAATTAAACCAACAACGCTTTGTTGCGGAGTGCATGTTAGGGCGTTTGTATTACAGGATTATTACAGTTATTTCTGTGTTCTGTTCAGAGTGCCGTTATATCAGGATTTTTAAATTCATCACCTGGATCATCTTGCCTGTCCGCCATAACGGTGTTTTAATTGCACTTGTTATTTTAATAATTGTTTAATAGTGGAAATATAAAATGATGAGATCGGCTCAGGTGGTAAAGGCATTATCGGCTTTGGCACAACCCACGCGCCTGGCGATTTATCGCTTGCTGGTGGCGCGTGGGCCGGAGGGCATGGCGGCGGGGCAGGTAGCCGAAAAATTGAAAGTGGCTCCGGCGACTATGTCGTTCCATTTTAAGACGCTCAACCATGCCGGGCTGATTGAGAGCAGGCAGGACGGACGTTTTGTTTATTACGCCGCAAACTTCACGGTGATGAATGACATGCTGGCGTATCTGACGGAAAACTGTTGCGGCGGCAATCCAGCGGCCTGTCAGCCGAACAGCAAATAATTAATTAATTTACTTTTCCAAGGAGTTTATTTTGCAAGGCAAACAATACAACGTACTGGTGTTATGTACCGGCAATTCCGCACGCAGCATTTTGGGCGAGGTGTTGTTCAACGAGTTGGGCAAAGGAAGATTCATCGCACACAGTGCGGGCAGCAAGCCGGTTGGACGAGTCAACCCGTTTGCGCTGGAGTTACTGCGGCAACAGGGATTCAGCACGGAAGGATTGCGCAGCAAAAGTTGGGATGAGTTCGCTGCACCCGGTGCGCCGGAGATCGATTTCATCTTTACCGTATGCGACAACGCGGCGGGTGAAACTTGTCCGATCTGGCCGGGCAAGCCTGCCACCGCGCATTGGGGCATTCCTGACCCGGCGGCTGCGGCAGGTGATGACGCAGCAAAACGCGCGGCTTTTCGCAAGGCATCCGAGCAGTTGGCGCAGCGCATTCAGTTGTTCATGAGCCTGCCGATCGAATCACTGGACAAGCTCACGCTGAAAGAAAAACTCGCCGACATTGGCCGCATCAAGGATTAATCAGATGAATCTGTTCGAGCGCTATCTGACCCTGTGGGTCTTTCTGTGTATTGTTATTGGAGTGCTGCTCGGGCAATTTTTGCCGGGTGTATTTCAAGCCATCGCCAGTCTGGAAATCGCCAAGGTCAACATCCCGGTCGGCGTGCTGGTGTGGGTGATGATCATTCCGATGCTGCTGAAAATCGACTTTGGCGCGCTGCATCAGGTCAGGGCGCATGGTCGCGGTATCGGTGTCACGCTGTTTATCAACTGGGGCGTAAAGCCTTTCTCGATGGCTTTTCTCGGCTGGTTGTTCATCCGTCATGTGTTTGTCGATTATCTGCCTGCTGATCAGCTCGACAGCTATATCGCAGGACTGATCTTGCTGGCCGCTGCTCCGTGCACCGCTATGGTGTTTGTGTGGAGCAATCTGGTGAAAGGCGATCCTTACTTCACGCTGTCGCAAGTGGCGCTAAACGATGCCATCATGATCTTCGCTTTCGCGCCGCTGGTGGCGTTGCTGCTCGGCATTGCCAGCATTGCCGTGCTGTGGGACACGCTGTTCGTCTCGGTGGTTTTTTACATCGTGATTCCGGTCATCATCGCGCAGCTGTTGCGCCGCCGGTTGCTGGCGAATGGCGAAGCCGCATTTAAGCTGGCAATGGAAACAATTGCACCGCTGTCGATGGGTGCGTTATTGCTGACACTGGTGTTGCTGTTCGCGTTGCAGGGCAATGCCATCGTCGCGCAGCCGCTGGTGATCGCGATGCTGGCCGTGCCGATTCTGATCCAGGTATTGTTCAACGCAGGGTTGGCCTATAGTCTGAACCGCCGCCTTGGCGTGGCGCACTGCGTCGCCGCTCCCTCGGCGCTGATCGGCGCGAGCAACTTCTTCGAGCTGGCGGTGGCCACCGCCATCAGTCTGTTCGGCTTCCAGTCCGGCGCGGCGCTGGCGACGGTGGTTGGCGTGCTGGTCGAAGTGCCGGTGATGTTGCTGGTGGTGAAAATCGCCAATGCCACGCGACACTGGTACGGGCTCGGCAAACATATAACCCGGTAGGGGCGTGATTTATCGCGCCCTTCTTCTGATGCACGAATAGATCAGGGCGTGATAAATCACGCCCCTACAAGAAAGAATAAAAACTGGTCTCCAAAGAGACCCGTTGGTTTTTTGCAGGGTGCATGGAATGCATCCCAAGATTGCTTACGACATGCTTAGAACGAGTGGATCATGCCCAAGCCCAGGCCGGACTGCTTGGAGCCGGTTGCTGAACCTGTGTAGAAGCCATACTTGGCAGCCGTGTCGTTGCTGAGTGAAGTGTATGCAGCATACAACTCGGTACGCTTGGAGAAGTTGTGACCGTAACGCAGGGAAAGTTGCTTGGCGCCGGTGTTCGTTACACCGTTATAGTTGCCATTTTTCGCAAAGGAAACGCCCAGATTGCTGCTGCCGATCTTGTAAGAAGCAGCCAATTCCATATTGCTTTGCGTAGCGGTTGTGGTGAGTGCATTGGCAACGGACATACGCTCAATCGTGATCCCTACCTGACCATCCGGGAACTTGAATGCGCCAACCACACGCGTAGCGCTGTCAGACTTGGTTGTAGTGGTTTGATCGGCGCGGCTCTCATAACCGAGGCCGGCATACAGCATGTCGTTTTCGTACACGCCGGACAGCGACATTGCGGTCTTATTGACTGTTGCTGTTTTTGCAGAATCCAAAGCATAGGAAACCTGACCGGTGAAACCGCTGATGTTCGGCGTCCAGTACTGGATCACGTTGTTTTGGCGGGTGTTGAAGTCCTTGGCGTTACCGGTTCTGCCAATCAGGTTGAGTGCCGTAAACACGGTAGTGTTGTCGAACAGCTCGATCTTGTTGTGAACAGTCTTGAAAGGCGTATCCCAGTTGCCTGCGAACACGGTGCCGAAGTCACCCTTCAAACCGATCTGGCTATTGCGCACGCCGTTGAATGGGGTCTTTTTATTCTGGTCGTTAACAGAGTCGATCTGTGTTTCAAATTGGTAAACAGCTTGCAAGCCATCCCCGAGGTCCTCGCTGCCCTTGAAGCCAAAGCGCGAAGCGTTGGATTGCAGGCGGTTCAGACCGGTGGCAGTCGTTGCCGCTGCAACTTTATCGCTCTTGATGGATTCAACATCAACGTTGATCTTGCCGTAGAACGTGAAGTTGGCATTGTCGGCCAAAGCCGCAAGCGGCGCAGCCAGTCCCGCAGCCAACGTGAGTATAAATACTTTCTTTTGCATCATTTTGACCCCTTAGTAGTGGATGTTAAAAAGCCGCCTTATGCGACCCGGGCAGCTTATCCATGGAGTGTTAAGGATTGATGAAAAAAAGATGACAGATTCGTTACAGAAGGGCGGTGTGACGTGGGGCATGGTGGTGACCCAATATGATAGATTGTTACATATTGAGAAAGTGTTCTGATGTTTTGAGAAAGTGTTTCACATAGCGGCTGCCGATGCGCGACATCGGCAACAGGATGAGCAGATCGGCGGTGTTGAAGTCCGGATCCCAGGCCGGTTCTCCGCAAATATAAGCGCCCAGCCGCAGGTAGCCCTTGATCAACGGCGGAATCGGCGCATCGAGGTATTGATTCAGCGCGTGCAGCGGCAGCGGGCAACGCGGAAATACGCTGTATTCGGCAGGGGCGGAATAGATGCGGTGCAATTTGCGATAGATGCTCGCCGCGACATGACCGCCATCCGCCATGCTGATGCTGGCGCAGCCAATCAGATATTCATGGCGGTGTTGTTGCATGTATCGGGCCAGGCCGCTCCACAGATGGGTGATCGTCGCACCATCGCGATAATCCCAATGCACGCAGGAACGCCCGACCTCCACCATCCGGTCACTGAGGTGCAGCAGACGGGTCAAATCGAATTCGGTCTGTGAATAGTAGCCGCCGATTTTTTTCGCCTGATCGGGTGAGAGTATGCGATAAGTTCCCACGACTTTATTCTCTATACTCTCACGCACCAATAAATGCTCGCAGTATTTGTCGAAAATGTCGCGATCGATTCCTTCTTTGGCGCTGGGCAGATTGGCGCCCATTTCTTCGGCGAATACTTTAAAGCGCAGGCGTTGCGCTTCCAGTATTTCCGATTCGTTGTGAGCCAAAGCGGTTATTAAATGGCGTTGAACAACTGATTGAGTTTGTCGATTGAGCTCCAGCATCGCATCCCCTTTTGATTGGTTGAAGATGCGTACAGATTAGGGATGTCGTGTTGCAGGGCGATGACGGGAATATGAAGAAAGTATGAATTTGCTATCTGGGTAGTTGATTCAACAGCGGGTCGACAAGCAACGCATAAGCCGACTGTGATGAAAGCATGGTTTGCGGAAAGGCGGAAGCTCCCTGCTGCGTGACTGGTTGCCGGGTAGTGACTATAGTTTTCAGCACTTGTGCGATGGCTGCTTGTGCAGTGCGTGCCAGCACGCGGCGATTTTCGTTGGCGGCCAGCAGTGCGGGTGTGAACACTACTAATGCGTTGAGATGCGGGCAGCGCAGAATTTTCCAGATGGATTGCGCCAGTGTCATGTCGCCGATGAAGGCTGCGGCGGCTTCCGTCTCCGCATCCTTGCCTTGGTAGCGCAGTGCGATCGGGCATAGTCTTATCCCCGCATCAATCGCGGGTTGGATGAGTGCCGAGTGAAAGTGACCGACCTGTTTGCCGTCCGTCGTCGTGCCTTCCGGGAAAAGTCCTATACAAGCACCTTGTCCGAGCAAAATGCTGACGCGCTGGTTGATCGCAGAGGCATCTTGGCGCAAGGTACGTTCAATGAAAATAGTGCCGCTGCGCCGGCATAGCCAGCCGATGACGGGCCAATCGCGCACCTCCGATTTAGCGATGAAGCGCGCTGGATGGATCGCATTCAGCACAAAAATATCCAGCCATGAGACATGGTTGGCGACTATCAGACATCCGCCTTCGCCGCGAGCGGGTTGTTGTCCCTCGATCTGGATGCCGATGTTGAGGATGGTCAGCAATTGCCTGCTCCAGGCCTTCATGGCTCGACGTTGTCTGGTTTGATTGAGATGCGGGTAAATGACTGCCAGCAATATCCCATAAGAAATGTGCAGGGCGAGGCGGCTGCCACGGAACACGCTGACCAGTATATCCGGCGCGTGCTTATCCATAATGAGCCTCTGCACCATAATGAGCCTCCGCACCATCGTGTTGTCCTTCAGTCACCTCGTTTGGGTGCATGCGACGCCGTTCAATGAACAGGCTGTTGCCGGGCTTTTCCTTGGCCATTTTTTTGGCGGCCGTGGCGGCTTCCGCTACCTCATGGTGCGAACTGAACAATTCCGGGTTGGCCCAGACAACGCCGATCGAGAGCGTGGGCAGCGGATGATGAACGATGCGACCCTGGCGATCGCCGCTCAGATAACCGCCGATCGAGCGATGATCTTTATCGAACAGTACCGAGGTAGTGCGCGCAAAAGCAGAGAGTGCCCGATGGCAGCGTTGCTCCCAATCCGGGCTTTGCAGGACAAGGATAAAATCGTCACCGCCGGTATGGCCGATAAAGTCATGTTTGGAGTCGCAGATATTGCCGAGCAGCCTGGCGGTGAACTGGATCAACTCATCGCCTTTGCGATAGCCGCACGCATTGTTGAAAGGCTTGAAATTATCCAGGTCGGCATAACAGACGGCGAATGATTTCCCGGATCCAAGCAAATGCTCGATGTGCTCATTGATGGGGACATAGCCGGGCAATGAGGTCAGCGGGTTGGCATAGTGCGCGGTTTCGATTTGGGCTTTGGTGATTTCGCGCAGCAAGTCCTGCCCGTTGCCGACCCCGAGGTAGCGTCCTTGTTCGGTGATGATGAAGCCATCGGTAAAATGCCGGATTTCGGACTCACTCAGAAACGCGCTCAACTCATGGATAGGCGTTGATTTCTCCACCAGCAATGGCTCAGCATCCATCAGGTCTTTGCCAAGTTCTTTGCCTAGCAGATCAGTGCGGATCGGCTGGGTAAAACTGTCCACGTATCCATAACGGCTGATCAATCCGACCGGGCGTTCATTCTTGACGACAGGAATGGCCCGCAAGCTCGTATTTTCAGCAAAGCAGGCAAATATCTTTTCAAATTCCGTTTCCGGCTGAACCGGCTCGACATAGCGCAGGACTGTTTCGACTGTGATGTTGTAGGCGTTGCTATAGGACTGCTTGGCTATCGTTTTCATCGTAAATATCCTATGGGTTGGCAGGCTCCGCAGAATAATCACCGAATATGTCAATTGCATTAAGACGACGTTGCAAGCCGGTTGCAGGGTTGGCGCAGTCAGGTTTAACCATGCTGCAACACAAGATTCACGGAATCTTCGCATTCACCGCGTAGGGTGCGGCGGCATGAGCAAATCCCCTCATATCATGTATCGGCATCTGGCGTGGTTTATCCCGCTGTTGCTATTCAGCAGCGATGCGCTGGCATGGGGTTTGTACACACATGTTTATTTTGCCCAGCAACTGGTGTGGGCCATTCCGCTTGCCGATCCGCGTTTTCGTCGTGCCGTGCGTGCATTTCCGGGTTGGGTGATTGCAGGCGCGTGCCTGCCGGATCTATCCCTCACCGGGCAACATGCCGGCACGCATGATTTCAAACAAACGCACCAGTGGGATACCGCCCGCAGATTGCTGGAACAGGCAGCCTGCGATGAAGAGCGAGCCATCGCACTGGGATTTGCCAGCCACTTGCTGGTGGACATCATTGCGCACAATCACTTCGTGCCGGCACATGAAAAATTGTGGGTGAATGTACCGATATTGACGCATGCGTCCAGCGAATGGGCGATGGATGCGCATGTCAAAAATCATGTTTTCAACTCGCCTGCCAAACTGCTCAAGCAGAATCAAAATGTGCTGACGCATTTTGCCGCATCGTACTTTCAATGTGATCCGGTAAAAGCCAGGCGCGCAATATTGCTGTTGGCACATGGTGATGCGGTGTTGCGCGGTAGTCGATTGGCCGAGGGGTTATACCACACCGGCAAAATGCTGGACCGCAATTTGAAACGCCGTTTCAATTACTACTTGCGCGAGACTTCGCGGCGCTTGATACAAATAAATCGAGTGTTGGAAGGTCACAGTCCGACATGGCATGCCGAACCACCGATGCCGCATCTGGCACATGACCGCGTGAGGCTGCATACCCAGCGCCAGATCAACTGCCACTTGCCGCTGCCGCTGGATTTGTTTCTGGAAAACGAACAGTCAGAAGCTTAAAGACAGACCTGAGATGGTTGCGCCTATCAGTATACCGGCCAGCACATCGCTGGGATAGTGCAGCCCAAGCACCAGACGCGAAATGGCCACCAGTGCAGTGAACGGTAGCAGCAACCAGGCGAGAGCCGGGTAGTAAGCCAAGGCTACGATGCTGAAAGCCACGGCATGCAGCGTGTGGCCGGAAGGAAAGCTGAACTGGTCCAACGGAGCGGTGACGCAGCTGATCCCCGGATTCTTGTTGTATGGACGCTGACGATGAGTCTTGTGTTTTAGCCATTTGTACAGGACGGTGCTAACCAGACCGGCTGCAACCATATGCAGCACCGGCAACAGCGCGGCAGATTGATAGCGCACCAGCAACCACACCATCAGGCAGTACCAGAATATACCGTCGCCCAGCCGGCTGATCAGGCGAAACGCCTTGCGTATCGAAGGATAGGTGCTTGCGCGGTTGAAGCGCAGACACCATGCTTCATCCCAGGTTTGTATCCGTTGCAGGCTGTAGATTCGATGTGACATGGCGCACCTCCTGTTTCAAGGCCAGCTGTCCGAGGGCTTGCTCGAATTCATCCACGATGTTTTGCCAATCGAGTTTCAACATGGTCTGGTGTGATCCTGTGCGGAGTTTGTCGACACGCGCCATATCATTGGCCAATCCGCATGCCAGTCGCGTGAATTCTTCTTCATTGCCGAACTCGGCGTGCAAACCGTTCTCTCCATGTGCGATATGTTCGGCTGCTGCCGCATAACGGTAGGCCACGACGGCAAGGCCGCTGGCCATCGCTTCCACCGTAACGTTGCCATAGGTTTCCGTCATGCTCGGGAACAGGAAGATATCCCCCGACGCGTAATGCGCCGCGAGGTCTTCGCCGGTTCTCATCCCGGCAAAGATAACTTCGGGATTTTGCCGTTGCAACTCTGCGCGTATCGGGCCATCG
>JAYVKW010000119.1:0-5175 GCA_043768015.1 Gallionella sp. | reverse complement strand
GCACCGATCAGTGTTGGAGCATCCTTCAACTGGCCTGCTTCAATAACCAGCGGCCGTGTCAAAAATGGCGCGATGACGTTGGCGGGAATGCTCGGGATGGCATCATGAGAGCTAGCATTTTCACGCACTCTGGGAGAAAGCTTTACGTCGTTGCCCGTATTGCCCGTATTGCTGACGCCGCTTGCGGGTATTTCGCTGATGCCCCCCGCATCAGATTGACCGAAGCGCAAGGTGCCACTGCTGCGATCGAGAAAAATCACGTCGCCCGGATAAATCCAATGCGGGTCTTTGATGGTGTCTTTGTTCAGGCCCCAGATATGCGGCCATTTCCACGGGTCTTTGAAGAATTTGCCGGAGATGTCCCACAGGGTGTCGCCCTTGACGACAATGTGCCGATCCGGCGCATCGCCGCGTATATCCAAGCGGATATCCGAGCGGTTTTCGGACTCGGCAGCAACGGCACGAGGCTGTGCAACAAAGGCCAAGACAGGCAATAAAAAGCAAATTAGCGATATAATCTTACGCATGGAAACTCCGGCAGAGTCAATATAAAGGGCGCGCAAAGTTGCTGCGCTACGTTAAATTCTGCATCTAGTCTACTAAATTAGCAAGCCTTTATGGGAATCTCTAAAATCTACTGCGTAATTCAATAGCGGCATGGCAATCCTGAAAATTTTGCAATATCCCGATGAGCGTCTGCATAAAATCGCAAAGCAAGTTGCGCAGGTCAATGAAACTACCCGCAAGCTGGTGCGCAATATGGCTGACACCATGTATGCCGCGCCCGGAGTAGGTTTGGCGGCGACTCAGGTGGATGTGCACGAGCGTATCATCGTGGTGGATGTTTCCGAGGCACACGATCAATTGAAGGTGTTCATCAATCCTGAAATCATCGCCAGCAGCGGCGTAAGCGATTGCGAGGAAGGCTGCCTGTCGGTGCCGGGTATTTATGAAACGGTGAGCCGCGCGGAAAAGATCACCGTGCGGGCGCTTAATGAAAAAGGCGTGGCCTTTACGCTGGATGCCGAAGGTTTGTTGGCGGTCTGCATCCAGCATGAGATGGATCATTTGATCGGCAAGGTGTTTGTCGAATATCTGTCGCACCTCAAACAAACCCGAATTCGTGCCAAGCTGAAGAAGCGCTTGCGCGAAACCATGTAACGGATGTTACGCACGCACATAACTGAAGAAAACACGATCCACGAAAAACACGAAAGGCACGAAAAAAGAACGCAGAGGCGCCCCGTGCCCCTACTTTTGTTGCTTTCGACAATTGTGTTGGGTAGCATTTTTCGTGCTTTTCGTGTCTTTCGTGGACAGTTTGTAACACCAATAAACCATTATGAAAATCATCTTTGCCGGTACGCCGCATTTCGCGGCCAGCGCGCTGGCTGCGTTGCTTAAAGAGCATCAAGTCGTCGCGGTGCTGACCCAACCGGATCGTCCCGCTGGACGCGGCATGCATCTGACTGCCAGTGCGGTGAAACAGCTCGCGTTGCAAAACGGTTTGCCGGTATTGCAACCAACTATATTAAAGTCCGAAGAGGTACAACGATCACTCGCCGCACTGGATGCCGATGTAATGGTGGTGGCCGCTTATGGTTTGATTTTGCCGCAAGCAGTATTGCAACTGCCGCGCTATGGCTGTTTGAATATCCATGCATCCTTGCTGCCGCGCTGGCGCGGAGCTGCGCCGATACAACGGGCGATTTTGGCGGGCGACAAGGAGACCGGCATCACCATCATGCAGATGGACGAGGGGCTGGATACCGGCGACATGTTGTTGCATCACGCGTGCCCGATCGTGGCAAATGACACCGCGCAGACCCTGCATGACAAATTGGCTGAGATGGGTGCGAGCAGCATCCTCGAAGCCTTGCGTCTGCTGCAAGAGCATCGCTTGGTGCCAGTCAAGCAGGACAATGGTGCAGCTTGCTATGCCGCCAAGCTGCTCAAGAGCGAAGCGCAGATCGACTGGCGGCAGGATGCGCGGCAAGTCGAGCGTGCGGTACGCGCATACAATCCCTTTCCGGTGTGTCATGCCAACTTGAACGGCGTGGCGATAAAAGTCTGGCAGGCTGAGTGGTGCCCGGATCAACGCGGCGAGCCTGACAAACTTTGCAACCCGGGCCAAGTGATCGCCGTGGACAAGCACGGCATCACGGTGGCGTGCGGCAAAGACGCGTTGCGCCTGGAGACGTTGCAACGTCCGGGCGGCAAGGCACAACCCGCCGCGCAATTTTTGCAAGCCATGCCGGTCAAAGTCGGCGATGTTTTCAATGTTGGTTGAGACGCAGCACATACAACTCGCTGCCAGTCTCGTCGTCCAGCAAGTGCTGGCGAACGGGCGGAATCTCAATCAGGTGTTGGATGAATCACTGCGCAACAAAGCGGACTGGATGCCTGCACAGCGCGCCGCACTGCAAGATTTAAGCTATGGCACGTTGCGTTATTACGGGCAGCTGCAGGCAATACTGGACATGCTGTTGCACAAGCCTTTGCCGGATGAGCGCGTGCGTTTCCTGTTGCTGGTCGCGATGTACCAGTTGCAGCATGGCAAATCAGCGCAACATGCGATGGTCGATCATGCGGTGCGCGCCGCGCAAGCGTTGAACCCGCGCGTGAGCGGTCTGGTGAACGCGATCCTGAGAAATTTTTTGCGTAACCAGGCGGTATTGCTGGAACAAGCTAAACAAAGCGCGGTAGGAAAATATAGTTACCCGCAGTGGTGGATAGATGAGCTGAACACACAGTATGGCGAACGCAGTGCTTCGATACTCGAAGCAGGCAATCAGCATCCGCCGATGATCCTGCGCGTCAATCAGCGGAAGAACAAGACTGCGGACTATTTGGCGCAGTTGGTGCAGCAAGATTTATCCGCTCAGTTAATCGAACCAGACGCATTGCAACTGGACAAGGCCGTGTCAGTCGACAGGCTGCCGGGATTTTTTGCCGGTCTGGTTTCGGTGCAGGATGCCGGTGCGCAATACGCCGCACGTTTACTGGACGTTCGCGACGGGATGCGCGTGCTGGATGCCTGTGCTGCGCCTGGCGGCAAGACCGCGCATATCCTAGAGCGGGCGGCGGCAGAAATGGTGGCGGTGGACAAGGACGCAAAACGATTGCAACGGGTTGCGGAAAATTTGCAGCGGCTGGAACTGAACGCGCAACGGGTGGCCGCGCAACTGGTGGTCGGCGATGCTGCCGAACCGGATGGGTGGTGGGATGGCCAATCCTTTCAACGCATACTCGCCGATGTGCCTTGCTCGGCTTCCGGTGTGGTGCGCCGCCATCCCGACATCAAATGGTTGCGGCGCAGCGCGGATATTGCCGGTTTTGCCACGCAACAGCTCAACATCTTGCGCGCGTTGTGGCGACTGCTGGCGCAAGATGGTAAATTGCTCTACGCCACCTGCTCGGTGTTTCATCAAGAGAACGAGCAAGTTGTCGCGGCGTTTCTGGCGCAACAGCCGAATGCACGGCGACTACCTATTACTTTACCTGACGCTATAAATGGCCAGTTATTACCCAATGATCAGCATGACGGATTCTTTTATGCCTTGCTGCAAAAAATTGTTTAGTACACTACTGCGCGGCGCGTTGCTGGCCTGGCTATTCGCCGCCACCGCGCAAGCCGAGGGTATTTCCGTCAACAAGGTGGAAATTCGTCCGGGCGAAAATGGTTACCAGCTCTCCGCCAGTTATGACATCAAGCTGAATTTCGTGGTGCAACAGGCTTTGTCGCGCGGCATCCCGATTTATTTTGTGGGCGAATTTTCACTGACGCACGCGCGCTGGTCTTGGCTGGATGCTGTGCAACAGGCCGTGTCGCGCGGCATCCCGCGCTATTTTGCGGGCGACTCACCGCTGACGCGCTGGTCTTGGCTGGATGAAGAAATTTTTAATGGCGAACAGACCGTCAAACTTTCTTACAGTGTACTGACGGGGCGATACCGCATCTCGCGCGGCGCGCTGTTCCAGAATTTTGCCAGTCTTGAAGATGCGTTAAACATGCTGGCCAGGCAAAGTTCGACAGCCATTCCGGCAGAACTGATGAAAAAGGATGGTAACTATATGGCGGCGGCGCGCCTGCGCCTGGACATCGCGCAGCTGCCCAAGCCGTTGCAGGTGAACGCGCTGACCGACAATGACTGGACGCTCGATTCCGATTGGTATCGCTGGGTGATCAGCCCGGCGGAAATCGCCGTACACAACGACAGCAAGACGGAGGGATTGCCCGGTGACTTACCTGATTTTCATTAGTGTTGCCGTTAGCGGCGCGCTGCTGTATTTGTTATCCAGCAGCAGCGCTAACACCGAGGGGTTTTCCGTCAATTATTATGGCTTGCTGGGATTAACCGGTTTGCTTGCGTCGGGTTTGATGGGCTTGGTCGGCTATCAACTGTGGCGGTTGCGCAACAAGCTCAAGAACAAGGTGTTTGGCGCCAAGCTGACGCTACGTCTGGTATTGTTTTTCACGCTGATCGCGGTGCTGCCGGGCGTTTTGATCTATGCGGTGTCGGTGCAATTTTTGGACAAGAGTATCGAATCGTGGTTTGACGTGCGCGTTGAGAAAGCCCTGGAGGGCGGCCTCAACCTCGGTAAAAACGGCCTCGACAACAGTTTGAAAGAGCTTGCCAAAAAGGCACAATTTACCGCGTCATTATTGGCGGAAAAAAAATCAGGGCAATATCAGCGCGCACTGGATCAGTGGGTGGATGAAGAGGTGACACAGCAAGCGGCTCTGTTTACCGTCGAGGGAAAATTGATTGCGTTTTCCTCGGGCGGCAATGCGCGATTGCCGGACCGGCCTGATGACGATCTGTTGCGCCTGACGCTGGATAAAGGCAAATATGCAGTGATTGATACCTTGCCAAATAAGGGGTTGACGCTGCTTGCGCTGGTGATGGTGAATTCCCAAATGCCGACGGGCGGGCGATACGTGTTGCAATTCACCCAGCCGGTGCCGAAGCAAATCGAGGCGGATACCGAGACTGTGCAAGCGGTGTATCGCGATTATCAGGAACTGACGCTCTCCCGCGTCGGGTTGAAACGGTTGTATGCGATCACGTTGACGCTGTCGTTGCTGGTGGTGTTGCTGACGGCGGTATCTGCGGCATTTTTTCTCAGTGAAAGATTCGGGTCGTCGCTGGAAGCGTTGGCGGAAGGGACACG
>JAYVKW010000118.1:0-4401 GCA_043768015.1 Gallionella sp. | reverse complement strand
TTGAATCGCCCGATGAATCGGGCTCCTACAATCCGCTTAAACCGTTCCATGTTTCTTGCGGTAACTCTCCAGGAACCTGGCGATGCGCCCGATCGCATCAGTCAAGTCATCAGCATTAGGCAGAAACACCACGCGAATATGATCAGGATGTATCCAGTTGAAGCCGGTGCCCTGCACGACCAGCACCTTTTCGGTTTCCAATAATTCCAGTATGAATTTCTGGTCGTCCTTGATCGGATAAATTTTCGGATCGAAACGCGCGAACAGATACAGGGCGGCCTTGGGTTTGACGCAACTCACACCTGGGATAGCGGTGAGCAGCTGATAAGCGAGATCACGCTGCTTGCACAGCCGCCCACCGGGAGCGACCAAATCGTTGATGCTTTGGTAACCGCCCAGCGCAGTCTGGATTGCGAACTGGCCGGGCACATTGGAACACAGCCGCATCGAGGCCAGTATGGTCAGGCCGTTGATGTAATCCTGCGCGTGCTTCTTTTCGCCCGACACTACCATCCAGCCCGAACGATACCCGCAGGCGCGATAATTTTTCGACAGGCCGTTCAAGGTCACGAACAGCACATCGTCGGCCAGCGACGCGATCGAAGTGTGCGTCGCGCCATCGTACAACATCTTGTCGTAAATCTCATCGGCGAAAATAATCAATTCATGTTCGCGCGCAATCTGTACTACTTCGCGCAATAGTTCATCGGAATACAGCGCACCAGTAGGGTTGTTCGGATTGATGATGACGATGGCGCGTGTTTTAGAGGTGATCTTGCTGCGCATGTCGGCCAAATCAGGCATCCACTCGTTCTGCTCGTCGCAAATGTAATGGCGCGGCGTGCCGCCTGCCAGCGTGACCGCCGCCGTCCACAGTGGGTAGTCCGGGGTGGGAATCAATACTTCGTCACCGGTGTTGAGCAGGCCCTGCATGGACATCACGATCAGCTCCGACGCGCCGTTGCCGATGTAAATATCATCCAGCGCCACGCCCATGATTTTCTTCGACTGGCAGTAATGCATGATGGCCTTGCGCGCCGCGAACATTCCTTTGGAATCGGAATAGCCGGACGAATTTGGCAGGTTCAGGATCACGTCCTGCTGGATCTCCTCCGGCGCCTCGAAGCCGAACGGCGCGAGATTGCCGATGTTCAGCTTGATGATGCGCTGGCCTTCCTCCTCCATCTGCTTGGCGCGTTCCATCACTGGCCCACGGATGTCGTAGCACACGTTGGAGAGCTTGGTCGATTTTAAAATTGGTTTCACTTTATATTTACTCAATTCCGGTATTCACTCAATCGGCTAAATCAATAAATCGCGCTTAATCTAACACAGCGCGAAAAGGCACAGCACGAAAACGCGCGATTTTACCTGTCCGGCCGCGCAGCGGCAAATCCGACTATCCGGGCGGCCATTTTGGCATCCCCCGCAACAGCACACCCGCTTTCAAATGCCTGCTTTCAAATGAGTGGGCAGCTGCAGCTTCGTGGTAGAATGCGCGCCTTTTGATTTATCGTGGAGAAGAATATGTTTATCGGTAATGCTTACGCAGAAACGGCCGCAGCCGCAGCGGATAATGGAATTATGAATTTTCTGCCGCTGATCGCATTGATCGCCGTGTTTTATTTTTTAGTATTGCGCCCGCAGTCCAAGCGCACCAAAGAACAGAAAGCCATGATTACAGGACTGCAACGCGGTGATGAAGTGGTGACAGTTGGCGGTGAAGTCGGAAGTGTCAGCAAGGTTTACGAACAATACGTCGGCGTGGAAATCGCTGAAAACCTCGAAGTGAAGGTGCAAAAGAGCGCGATTCAAAGCGTGTTGCCCAAGGGAACGATCAAAGCTATCAAGTGAGAGGCCGGGGGCTGGCAGAAAACCTTGCGCAGCGGAATAACACAAACTCCTAGTCCAAAACTCCTAGTCTCCAGCCCCTAATCTCTTATTAATCGAGGTTATCATGAACCAATATCCGTTGTGGAAATATCTGTTGATTCTGGCCGCGTTGCTGGCCGGATTGATTTACACCCTGCCGAATTTTTACGGTGAATCGCCTGCTGTGCAGGTATCGCCATTGCGCGCCAATTTGAAAGCGGATGCCGCATTGCTGGAGCGCGTTGGCAGTGCCCTGAAGGCGGCCAACCTTAATCCGGAACTGGCCATGCTGGACGGCAATAGCGTCAAAGCCCGCTTTGCCGATACCGACAGCCAGCTGAAGGCCAAGGATGCGCTGGTCGCCCAGCTGGGCGAGGATTACGTGGTCGCGCTCAATTTGCTGCCGCGCTCGCCGCAGTGGCTGACCAGACTTAATGCGCTGCCGATGTATCTCGGCCTGGACTTGCGCGGCGGGGTGCACTTTCTGTTGCAAGTGGACATGAATGCCGCGCTGAGCAAGGCGCTGGAAGCGGCTACCGGCGATATACGCAGCGCGCTGCGCGAGCAAAATATCGCTTATTCGGGCGTGAACCGCGACGGCAAAGTGCTGTTGGTGAAATTCCGCGATGCCGCTGCACGCAGCAAGGGCGAAGCTGAAATCAAGCAGCGCTTCTCCGACTACACACTGAATGACAAAGATGAAGGCGGCGAATACAACCTGCTCGCCACCCTCAAGCCGGAAGCGGAGAAGCGCATTCAGGAATCCGCCGTGCAGCAGAATCTGGTCACCTTGCGTAACCGTGTGAATGAGCTGGGTGTGGCTGAACCGGTGATCCAGCAACAGGGCGCGGATCGTGTCGTGGTGCAACTGCCCGGTGTGCAGGACACGGCGCGTGCCAAAGAGATTTTGGGGCGTACCGCGACACTGGAAGTGCGCATGGTGGATGAAACCCATCAGGCCAGCGCAGGTGCGGCCGCCCCGTTCGGCACCGAGATGTTCAAGGATCGCGAAGGAAAGATGCTGTTGGTGAAGAAGCAGGTGATACTCACCGGCGAACGCATCAACGACGCGCAGCCCGGTTTCGACAATCGCACCAATGAAGCGGCGGTGCACCTCAATCTGGACGGCGTGGGCGCAAGACTATTCAAGGAAGCGACGCGCGAGAATGTCGGCAAACGCATGGCGATCATCCTGTTTGAAAAGGGCAAAGGCGAAATCGTCACGGCCCCGGTCATCCGTGAAGAAATCGGTGGTGGTCGCGTGCAGATCAGCGGTCAGATGAGCACCGTTGAAGCGCAGGACACCGCACTGCTGCTGCGCGCCGGCGCGCTGGCGGCACCGATGGAGATTATCGAAGAGCGTACTGTCGGACCCAGCCTGGGCGCCGAAAACATCGCGCGCGGCTTTAATTCCACCAAGATCGGTTTCATCCTGGTCGCGCTATTCATGATGGCTTACTATCTGACGTTCGGCACGATTTCGGTGCTGGCGCTGGCCGCAAATCTGCTGTTGCTGGTGGCGTTGCTGTCCATGATGCAAGCCACGCTCACTTTGCCGGGTATGGCGGGCATCGCGCTGACACTGGGCATGGCGATCGACGCGAACGTGCTGATCAACGAGCGTATCCGCGAAGAGCTGCGCAACGGTGTCACGCCGCAGGCCGCGATCCATGCCGGGTACGACCGGGCATTCGGCACCATCCTCGACTCCAACGTGACCACCCTGATTGCCGGTGTTGCGTTGTTCATGTTCGGCTCAGGGCCGATCAAAGGATTCGCGGTAGTGCTGTGCCTGGGTATCATGACTTCGATGTTCAGCGCGGTGCTGATTTCACGCGCGATAGTGAATTTGATTTACGGCCGCAAGGCGCGGCTCACCAAAGTGGCGATAGGCTAGCAGAGTGCTGAAAAACTACTGCGCTCGGCATAACTGTGTTGCTCAAGGGCTAAAAATGCTCATTTACGTACGTGTAAACTCCGCTTTTTCGCCCTTTCGCGCCTTGTTCTGCCGTCGCTCGCCACGTTTTTCCACACCCTGCTAAGGATAACAACATGGAATTTTTTAGGATCAAGCACGACATTCCGTTCATGAGTTATGGGCGCTATACCACCGCGATTTCGCTGGTGACATTTTTGTTTGCGATATTTTTTCTGGTCACCAAGGGATTGAATTTCGGGGTGGATTTTACCGGTGGCACGGTGATTGAGGTGCATTACGCGCAGTCGGCTGATCTTGCTAAAGTGCGTGCGCAACTTGCCGAGACGGGCTTTCCGGATGCACAGGTACAAAATTTCGGTTCCAGCTATGACGTCCTGATACAAGTGCCGTTCAAGCAGAATATCGCCGGAGCGAAGTTGAGCGAACAGGTCATGGAAAGCTTGCGCAAACAGGATGCCAGTGTGGAAAAGCGCCGCGTGGAATTCGTCGGCTCACAGGTAGGCAAAGATCTGATCGACAACGGCGAGCTGGCGCTGCTGCTGGTGTCGCTGGGTATCGTCGGTTATCTGTGGTTGCGCTTCGAGTGGAAA
>JAYVKW010000117.1:0-5797 GCA_043768015.1 Gallionella sp. | reverse complement strand
CGTGCAGTCGGGCGGCGGCGTCACCCCGGCAAACAATTCGCGCAATTTTTGAAACGGGTAGGGGTGAAGCGCGGCTAATCTTGGATTCATTACGCCTCGCTTAATGACACTTGGATTCATAAACAAACAATTTTTTGATCTCACTATTATATGTCGCAACCTGCTGCTTCCCGTGTCTGGGCGATTCCCAGTCTGCTGTTCGGCGCCGCCATGTGGGGGCTGATCTGGTATCCCTATCGCTTGTTGCAGGAGGCGGGTGCGGGTGGCGTGGCGACTTCGTTCCTGACTTATCTGATTCCGCTGGCGCTGGCCATCGCCTTTACCTGGCGTCATCTGCTGACTGGATGGGCGCACCTTGGCTGGCTGGCATTACTGGCGCTGGCCGCCGGCTGGACCAATATGGCCTACGTGCTGGCCGTGATCGAAGGCGAGGTGATGCGCGTGGTGCTGCTGTTTTATCTGGCGCCGATGTGGACCGTGTTTTTTGCACGATGGCTGTTGGGCGAAAAGCTCACCCGCTGGGGCTGGGGGATTATGCTGTTTTCATTCTCCGGCGCGCTGGTCATGCTGTGGCCCACCGACGGCGGCTTGCCCCTACCCGCCAACCGTGCGGAATGGATCGCGCTCTCCGCCGGCGTGAGTTTTGCGCTGGCCAATGTAGTCACGCGCAAAGTCGATGAGGCCGACCACTGGGCCAAAGCGCTCGCGGTGTGGGCCGGGGTATGCGTAGTGGCCGGCGTTGCGGCCGGATTTGTCGCGCAGCCGTTCGCGTTTCTCGCAGCCGCCACGCCGCACACGTTGCTGATACTGCTCGGCGTGGGCCTGTGCATAGGCGCAATGACACTGGCGGTGCAGTATGGTTTGTCGCATACGCTGGCCAACCAGGCCATCATTATTTTTTTGTTCGAGCTGGTCGTCGCGGCGCTGTCGTCCTGGTGGTGGGTGAACGAGACACTCAACCTGCAAGAATGGATAGGCGCCGCCATGATCGTCACCGGCAGCCTGTTTTCCGGCCACCTGGAAAAACCTTCTTCACTCGAGAATGCCCATGCCTGACATCCCACCCGCCATCACCGCTTTAATGCACGCCGGACTTCTGGTATCCGACCTGGCTATCGCGCGCACCTTTTACGAATCGGTACTGGGTTTAACGCCCCTACCCAATCGGCCCGCTTTGCCCTATCCAGGCGTATGGTATGCGCTGAACGCACATCAGCAATTGCATCTGATGCAACTGCCCAACCCCGATGCAGCCGCGCTGCGACCGCAGCATGGCGGCCGCGATCGGCATATCGCCTTGCGTGTCACGCAACTCGCCCCGTTAAAAACCCGACTCGATGCGGCGGGTGTAGCCTATACCCCAAGCCAGTCCGGCCGCCCGGCATTGTTTTGTCGCGACCCGGATGGCAATACGCTGGAATTTATCGAAGGCTGAAGACGGGTTCAGAAGTGATATTCTTTGGAAAATTGCCTGAAGCAATGATTTTCCAGCCGGGATTTTTTAGGCTTGGATAACTGGAGGCCATACGGCTACGTTCATTAAACTTGGGGAATTCGTTTTCACAAATCGAATTAGGCGGCGTTGCTTGTTGATTATTACGCCGTCTATATTACGTTGGGCCTCACAACAGTCGCACCGATGACCACATGACATCAATTCTCTTCGGGCTTGGCGTAGCAATCGTTGCAGTTGCAGCAGCCATCGCTGCGTCCTCTGCAGCTTGGGTGTTTTGGGACGCTTGGAAGGCTACTGACCTTGAAGCCTTCCGCGCTCTTATAGGAGCCTTCGCTGGCGCGTTTTTCGCGTATTTGTTTGTCCGCTTCGGTGACGCAATGAAGAAGGTGTACGACCGGAAAGAAAAGAACCATACATCCCTGGTTCGTCTCCAACACTATTTCAATGATTGCCTGAACACCACAAGTGACAATCTCTACATAGCAAGCGATTGCATCGGTGTGTTCACCGACGCTCGATTGACTTCCGGCAATCATCCAATCTATATGAACGTCTTCCACCAGTACCAGATCGAGACGGAGCTAATGATCGGACTGACGAATCTCGATCTCATTAACGAGATGGCTTCGTTGAATGCAGGTCTCAAGAAATTAAACGAATCGTTGGCCACCATAGATCGGGCGTATGGTCAGATTCGTGACGCCTTTATCTCAAAGACCATCTCCGAGAGTGACTACTTGGAAAACGCGCGGCGAACTCGCGATCGATGTGTTCAAGTTAAGCCGTTCCTTACTCAAACGCATGACGATCTTGTTCGCCTATTTGCAGTCGCAAAACTCCTCATGAAGAACCCGCCGTTCTTTGTCCGGGTAACGCAAGCTCTGGTTCGTACCAAGTATCCGAAGGGATTCGAGATGCTACTTGAGCGTGAGACGACTGAGGTCAAGGCAGGCATGGAGGCTATTGCTAAGGCAAGCGAACAACGTATTCGTGAAGCCGAAGCCAGTGCGGCCCAACCCATCATTCCACCCGGCGCTGCGCGATGAAGCCGCGCAGCGCCGGTGAATTCAAACGTTCAAGCTGTATAAAAACCCCTTTTTAGAAATTCCAAGCCGAGATTTTTAGCCGTAGCGATTTCGCTTCGGCACTAAAATATTTTTGGATTGTTATTTCAGAGAATAGGGTGTGCAGATTGATGTTGGCGACGAGCTAGCGGCTTCGCTCTGCCACTTTTGCTTCATTAGCTTCCATACCCATGATGCGCCAGCTTCTCAATATTGTGCACCAAACAGAAGAGATGCCATTGCGTATTCACTTTCGCTTGTCCGCGTAGCGTGAAACGATCCAGGCGTTTGTTGTTTCGTAAGTTGCCAAACACGGGTTCCACCGTGGCCATTCTCTGCCCATAGCGTTTACGACCCTCGACGCTGTCAATCGCTTGCTTCATGCGCTCGGTGTGGGGCAGCGGCGAGGCTTGTTGTTTCTGGAAGAACGCCACTTGGCGCGTGCGTGTTCTCTCGGGGTGGCGTAAGCAACGTTGACGCAAGTCGCAAGGCCCACAATTTTTTTGGCTTCCCTGAAACTTGTGATGTGTGCGGCCATTGGTAGTGCAATGACTGCCGCTGGAGTAAAGCTTTTGTCCCGCCGGGCAGATACAAGTTTGTGCGATAGGGTCGTAGTGGAAATCCTTGGGTTGAAACTTACCATCCGGCTTGGGTGGGCGCTTGTCATGCAAGGGATGTGGTTTGGTCTGGTGACGGGCTTGAGCACGCAAGCGTGGATCGCGCTTGCGCATCAAACCATCCGCAATCAAAGCGGGAATGCCAAGTTCTGCAAGTTGTTTGAGGTTGGCTTCGGAGTGATAGCCCGCGTCTGCCGTAATCAGGGTTTGTGCCGTGCGATAGGGCTGGGTAAGCTCAATCATCGGTAGTAAGACTTCTTGCTCGCTGCCCGAGCCTAGGGCATTCGCGGCCACAATGATTTGGTGTTGGGCATCGACAGCGGCCACACCCGTATAACCTTGGATCACCCCTTTGGAGGTGGCCATCTTGGCGCTGTCGTTGTCTGTGGTGTTGCTCTTACGTATGGCGCCTTTGCGCGAGCGGCGTTCTTTATGGTTGGCTAGAAAGTCGCGGATGCGTGCTGCCTCGCTGGCGAGTTTGTCGAGGCGCTGTAATTCGCGTTCGCTGCCTTCATCCGCATGCGTTTCGTCGCGGCTTTGGTGTGCCGCCAATATCTCCGTTACGGCGGCTTCCATGCGTTCGGCTTGGCGTGCTAACTCTGTATGGCTGCCGCTCTTCTTCTTGGCGGCGTTGCTGGGCAGCTTCACACCATCGATCGCGAACATCTGGCGGCCGATCAAACCTTGCGCATCGCAGGTCATGAGAACTTGGGTGAACAGTTCGGTGATTTCACTGCGCAGCTCACGTACGAATTTAGCGAGTGTCGTGAATTGGGGTGCGCAATCGCCGGAAATAGCCATGAATAGAACATTCTCGCGGCAGGCGCGCTCGATGCTGCGGCTGCTGATCATGCCGCGGCTGTAGGCGAGCAGGATAATCTTGAGTAATACGCGGGGGTCGTAGGCGCTGCTGCCGTTGTTGTCGTTGCAGTAACGGGCGTCGAGGGCGCTCAGATCAAGCGCATGGTCGATCAGATAATCTAAGGCGTATTCGAAGCTGCCGCTCATCAACTGCGCGTCCAACGCGACGGGTAGAAAACGTGGGCTGCGATCAATAATCTTGTAACGGGCCATCGGCATTTCCTTGTCTGTCAGAATTATTTCTTCGACCTTGTTCGCTTATTTCGTTCAGGGCAGAATGGGGTTTTTATACAGCTTCGTTGGGCGACACCGATCAAGTAGCCCTTAACTTTTCGCCGTTTTAAAGGAGAGTGAAAATGCACATAACGAACAAGCAGTCGGGGACGAATATTCATGAAGTTGCGGATGGGATTTACCGCATCAATACGTCGGTTGTTATAGAAGGCGGGCCTGGCGGGTTCTCATTCAATCAGTTCCTCATTGTCGATGATGCGCCATTACTCTTCCACACCGGGCCGCGCAAGCTGTTCCCGCTGGTACGGGAGGCGGTCGCGAGCGTATTGCCCGTGGAACGGCTGCGCTACATTGGCTTGTCGCACGTTGAAGCAGATGAGTGCGGTTCGCTCAACGAATGGCTCGCGGTGGCGCCGCAGTCCTCGCCGCTATGCGGCAAGGTGGCGGCGCTGGTGTCCATTGATGATATGGCCGACCGGCCAGCGCGCGCCCTCGCAGACGGAGAAACGCTCACGCTTGGAAAGCACACCATGCGCTGGTTCGACACACCGCACCTGCCTCATGGATGGGAATGCGGTTTTCTGATGGAAGAACACACGCGGACATTGCTATGCGGCGATCTGTTTACGCAGGGCGGCGCTGAACATCCAGCCATCACTGAGTCGGACATCTTGGGGCCGAGCGAGGCGTTCCGGCACGCGATGGATTATTACGCACACACGCAGAACACACGTGCAATACTCGAAAAACTGGCCTCCGCTGAGCCGACAACGCTTGCGTGCATGCATGGCAGTACATGGAAAGGCGACGGGGCGAAGCTTTTGCGCGCGCTTGCCGATGTGCTGTCGCCATAATCCCACGCCCAACATTGCGTTCGAGAGGGACGCGCCAAAAGCGGCGCGGCCCCTCAACTTAAACCACAAGGGCTTCCCCAGATTTACAAGTGACATGATGTTTTTTAATTCATTGCTATTTCCTCATCTGATTCATATTGCGCTGCTTTGCCAGTGGTGGGCGCCGGAGCAGGCTTCCATGCTGATCAGGCACGGGGGCAAATTGGCGATCAGCGGCAGTAGCTGTTCGCGGGATACCTTGGGTTTGACCAGTTCAGCCTGGCCGCTTTCATTCACGCCATGCACAGCGAAAATAGTCTTGGCGAGATCTATGCCGATGGTGATAATACTCATGACTTTCCCCTCCTGGTGGTGTTGATGAAATCGAAAAATTCCATCATGGCACTTTTGATGCCGCATGCGACAACTTCGCCGCAGCCTCGGGACGGGGAAGTCCCTTTCATTCGTTAGCCCGCTTTCATGACCATCGACCAACAGATCAATGTATGGAATGCCGTCGGCACTTGGCTCGCTGGCATAGCGACCCTTTCGGCTGTCCTTGTCTCGCTTCATCTTGCGAGGAGGTCGGAGCGCATTCGCATCAAAGCGACTGCCGGTATTCGACAAGTCTTCGCTGGCGACGGCTCACCGGCCGAAGACAATGTAGAAATCGCTGTAGTGAATCACGGAGATAGAGTCGTCATCGTCAATTCGGTAGGCTGGAAGATTGGC
>JAYVKW010000116.1:0-5640 GCA_043768015.1 Gallionella sp. | reverse complement strand
GTTGAGCAGTTCTATCTCAAGCAGCCCGAGGTGGCGCATGTCATCGGCGTACTCGGATTTTCTTTCTTCGGTCGCGGGCAGAACGCGGCAATCGCTTTTGTCCGCCTGAAAAGTTGGGATGAGCGCCCCAGCCCGGACAGTTCTGCCACCTCGCTGGTGAAGCGCGCCAACATGGCATTATTCCGCATCAAGCAGGCGATGATATTCGCCATCAACGTACCGCCGATTCCCGAGCTGGCGGCTATTGGTGGATTCGATTTCCGTCTGCAAGATCGAGCTGGACTAGGGCGAGAGAAATTGCTCGAAGCGCGCAACATGGCGCTGGGTATCGCCAGCAAAAATTCCGCGCTGATGGGGGTGCGTCCGGAAGGGCAAGAGCCGGGGCCGCAATTGCAAATAGATATTGATCGCCTGAAAGCCCAAGCGTTGGGTATAGACATCGCCACTTTGAATGAAACCTTGCAGTCGGCGCTTGGTGTGGCCTACATCAACGACTTCGTACGCGAGGGCCGCATCCTGCGGGTGCAGATGCAGGCGGAAGCCAGCAACCGCAGCACGCCGGAACAGATAATGCGGCTGCAAGTGCGCAATGCGCAGGGCGGCATGGTGCAATTGTCTGACATTGGCAGATCGCGCTGGGTGGTGAATCTGCCTAAGCTGGATCGTTTCAACGGCCTGCCATCAATGAAAATTTCTGGCGGCCCAGCACCCGGTGGTAGCAGCGGCGCTGCCTTGGCGGCGATGGAGGAAGTGGCCTCTCAATTGCCGCCCGGTTTTGGCTTTGAATGGGCCGGAACATCACGCGAGGAACGGCTTTCCGGCAGCCAGGCGCCGTTCCTGTTCGGCCTTTCGGTGGTGGCTGTATTCTTGTGTCTGGCTGCGTTGTATGAGAGCTGGTCCATTCCGGTCGCCGTGATTCTGGTAGTGCCCATTGGCATACTGGGTGCGCTCGCCGCAGTGACGCTACGCGGCTTGCCCAATGATATTTATTTCAAGGTGGGGCTGATCGTTATCATCGGACTTGCGGCGAAGAATGCGATTTTGATTATTCAGTTCGCCCGCGACTTGCAGGATAAGGGGCATGATCTGGTTGATGCCACACTGGAAGCATGCCGCCTGAGGTTCCGTCCCATTTTGATGACCTCCATCGCGTTTGTTCTGGGCGTCCTGCCGCTGGCCATTTCCACCGGCGCGGGTGCGAATGGGCGGCATGCCATCGGCACAGGCGTGATGGGCGGCATGATCGCCGCGACGGTATTGGCAGTGTTTTTTGTGCCGGTTTTCTACGTGGTCGTCCGCCGCATTTTCCCCGGCAAGGCTCGGAAGATCGCTGTACACGAGGAGAGCCAGCATGAATAGGAATCCTGTTGCCGCTACCTGTAGGAGCCCGATTCATCGGGCGATTGCACTGTCCCTGTTGCTGGGCGGCTGTTCATTGATGCCGAATTATGAGCGGCCACGCACGCCTGTTCCGGCTGTGTGGCCGGACAGCGTGAAATTGAAAGCCACCACCGGGCTTGCGCTTGCCGACTGGCACAATTATTTCCCCGATCCGCGTTTGCAAGCGTTGATCGCCGCCGCGCTGGAGAACAATCGCGATCTGCGCATCGCTACCGCGCGCATCGCTGAAGCCCGCGCGCAATATGGCATACAGCAGGCTGACCGCCTGCCGAACCTGAATCTGGCGGCGACACGGAACGCCTCGCTGATCCCGGCCGGCGCGTCTGTTACCGGCAGCGCGTTGCGCGCACAGCGTTATGACGTGGGCGTGAACCTGGTGTCATACGAGCTGGATTTCTGGGGACGTGTCAGCAGCCTGAATGCGTTTGCCAAGGCCAGTTATCTTGCCACCGAATCCGCGCAACGCGCGTTCCGCCTGTCGCTGATCGCCGACGTGGCGAACGCCTATTTGTCGCTGCTGGAAATGCGTGAACGTGCCCAGCTTGCTGCCGCGACCGTTAAAACGCGCGCCGAAACCAGGGAGTTGCTGGCGCGCCGTCGTGAGTCTGGGGTGTCCAGCGATTCGGATTGGTTGCAGGCGGAAGGGTCATATCAAGCCGCAGTGGCTGAACTGGCGAATCTGGAACAACAACAAGCCGCCGCAGAAAATCTGCTCAACCTGTTGCTGGGGCAACCGATGGCGGAGATGAAAGATTTGCCCGCCGGACGCAGCCTCGCCGAGCAGGGCATAAGTTCTGATCTGTTTGCCGGATTGCCTGCCGAGGTGTTGTTGCGGCGTCCCGACGTGTTGGCTGCCGAGCAAAAATTGATCGCCGCGAATGCCAATATCGGCGCGGCACGCGCCGCCTTTCTGCCGCGCATTTCGCTGACCGGCAGTGTGGGCACGGCCAGCCGCAGCTTGTCCGGACTGTTCGATCAGGGTAGCGGCGCGTGGAGTTTTCAACCTTCTATCATCCTGCCGTTGTTCGATGCCGGACGCACCTCCGCCAACGTGGATATCGCCAAGGCACGCAAGGTGATCGCCGTTGCCGAGTATGAAAAAACCATCCAGCAAGCGTTCCGCGAAGTGGCGGATCTGCTGAGTGCGCGTGACAAACTCGCCGGGCAACTTGCCGCACAACAAGCCAATGCCGAAGCGCAGAACCATCTGCTGCGCCTGGTTGAAGCGCGCTATCAAGCGGGCATCGTCAGCCATCTCGAAGTACTGGATGCGCAGCGTGCAGCCTTTGCCGCCGGGCAGGGGGCGATACAGGTGCGGCGCGCGTGGCTCAGTGCGGCTACGCAACTTTACAAGGCGTTGGCGGGTGAAAGCAACGATTCGGCAGATAGCACAACACAGGATGTCACCAGCAGACCAGAAACTTTTGATGGAACCACTGATACAACTACTAGCCATCTGACTAACCCAGCAAAAGGCGCTGGGCAAGTCATTGGTTATAGCCATTCCACTAGGCCGTCAGCCAAAGAACTTTTGGCCGGGCACCCGAAAGGCGACAGCCAAGTGGCTGGTTATGTCCGGGCACCCGAATGATGACCGAAGTGGAAATCAAAACCGCCAGTGAGCAAACCCGCATGCGATTGCTGGATGCAGCGCGCGAGGTGTTTTCGCAACACAGTTTTCAGGGGGCGACAGTGCGCGAGATCTGCCGCCGCGCCAACGCCAACGTTGCAGCGGTGAATTATCATTTCGGCAGCAAGGATGGCCTGCTTGCCGAAGCGCTGAATTTTGCGCAGCTCGCGGCATTGCAGAAAGCCAATGCCAATGCATCCGAATGTCCAAAGATGCGTTTGCGCCTGTTCCTGCGTGATTTCATGCTGATGCTGCTGGACGAAAAAACCCCTTCCTCGCAATGCCGGATCATGGCGCGCGAATTGGCCGATCCCACCCCGGCACTGGATAAAATCGTGCGTGAAGCCATCGCTCCCCTGCATGAATTCTTAGGCAAGCTGGTACGCGAGATCGTGGGTGATAAAGTTGGCGAGGCGGAACTTCGCCGCTGCGTGCACAGTATCGTCGGCCAGTGTTTGTTCTACCGCCATTCGCATCCGGTGTTGCAGCGCCTTCATCCCAAGTTGCGCTACGACCGCAAGGAAATCGAAGCGATAGGAGAACACATCGCGGGATTTTCCTTGGCGGGGATCAAACATCTCGACAAAATCCGTCGCAGCTGAACTGGCTTTCTTAATCTGATTCAGACCATGTTTCCGGCATTGCTGCTTCCAAATGCTCGGATACCGGATGGAACGTTATGAGCAAATCACTTGCAGTAATCCTGCGTGGGCAATCACGGGGTGAAGAAATCGCGAACAGTATCAGCCACGGTATCGGGCTGATCGCGGCAATTGTGGCAACCCCGTTCGTGGTCGTGGAAGCGATAAAACATGGCGACGCGGGATTCATTGCCGGAGTGAGTATTTTCGCCACTACCATGGTGCTGCTTTACCTTTCCTCCACCCTCTATCATGCGTTACCGGCAGGCAAAGCCAAGCGTGTGTTTCAGATCATCGAACATTCTGCGATCTTTCTCCTCATTGCGGGCACATACACGCCGTTCACGCTCGGTGTGCTTCGCGGTGCATGGGGCTGGACATTGCTCGGGCTCGTCTGGGGTCTTGCCCTGACCGGTGTGGCACTGAAGGCGTTCGAAAGAATGTCACATCCCATCATCTCCACCGGCCTCTACTTGCTCATGGGCTGGCTCATTTTGATCGCAGCCGATCCGATGTACGAGCGCGTGCCGGTTTCCGGCCTGCTATGGCTGGTCGCGGGAGGCGTGGCTTACACTGCAGGCGTGGCTTTCTTCGTGGCGGATACACGCCTGCGCTATGGCCACTTTGTATGGCATCTGTTTGTGATGGCAGGTACCGCATGCCATTACTTCGCGGTGCTCTGGTATGCGGCCTGACCATTAATGCAGGTGGAGCGTAAAGCAACGAAAGGTAATCACACTTGCCTGCAAGGAGCGGGGCGCATAAACTTTTTATGCTAAAAATTTTCTGGCAAGCTCAGCTAAACGTTCCACACCAACTCCGGCATTTTTTCTATTCCGCCCAGCCTGGATAAGGGACTTGAACGCAGCCAATCTTGAAGTTTGCCGGTAAGTCTGGAGTCGCCCAATACTTTAATATCGCCTTTTTTCACTGCATCACGAAAGTATTGTTGGCAAACCCAAACCGCCGACATCGTTTTAAGCGAGCACTTGATCATGATGTCCACATCATAGCCGGGGTTCTTCAAGCATAAGTCTATCTCGCCGTTTTCAGAGACCAGCCACCAATCCCGTTTTCCTTTTGGCGCATCGGGATATTCAAACTGAACAACGATGCGATGACTTGGAAAAACCGCCGGATCAATGGTGCGTCGCATATCCCACATTAACAAACCCGCATCCAGATCGCCCTGGTTTAAATTCGAGCGCACCCAACGATGACCCCATGCGCCAAACAGTTCAACGATCGGGCGCAACTCCAGACCAGCGGACGTCAGGCTGTAGGTATAGTTTCCTTTGTTGCCCGTGATTTTGATCACCCCGGCCTCGGCCAACCGTTTAAGTCGCTCAGACAATAATGTAGGCGACATCAGGGGTACGCCTTTTTTCAACTGATTGAAGCGGGTGCTTCCTGCAATCAATTCACGCACGACTATCAATGTCCAGCGCTCGCACAATAATTGGGTTGCTTGCGCCAAAGGGCAGAACTGTCCATAAGAATTCATTTTGTACACCCCCTAAGTTAATTCAGAGACTGTTTATCGTTTTGAACACTACAGATATTGTACTTCCAGGTTCCTGTGCTTGATGCTAACTTATAAATGCTTCCATAACCATTAAGATTTTTAGAAGTACACATCGGGTAGTTGCGTCCGGCTGCAGCGACTACTTTATTTTTCTCGGGCAGTCCTATAAGGCTTGAAAGGACTTCATCATGACCACTACATATATCAACGTCTGGGCGGAGCTGATGGCATTGCCCGCCTCGTGGACGACGCCATCGCTGCATATCTGCGCAACCCCATCATCAAAACCCGCTTTGAGAGTATTAACATAGAGCACTTCAAACGGATGGCACGGGAATTTTTCGGCGCAGGCTCCGGCGGCCCGGAACCCTACACGGGCAGGGACATGCTCGCCGCACATAAAGGCATGAATATCAGTGAGCAAGAGTTCCTGGCGGTGACGG
>JAYVKW010000115.1:0-24655 GCA_043768015.1 Gallionella sp. | reverse complement strand
CTTGTAAGCGGTAGGTCGTCAGTTCGAATCCGACAAGCGGCACCATTCTCCTGTTTTCCCCCCATCCATTCCCGTACATCAAACCCACGCCAATCCTAGCGATTAGCGCGTTTTGCGTCTTTTCGCGCCTCGCAGGCACACAGCATGCCGTGTGAAACCCCTGCTCAACCCCCAAGGGGCTCCCCAAAGGCGAGCAGCAGATGAAACCAACTTCGAGATTAAATGGGAGCGATAATAAGTTTGCACCCAAAACGGGAGCGTGATAAAGTGCTGCCATGCGAGTGATAGCCATCAGTACGTTGCGCGATTTTTGGGCGAAGCACCCGCAGGCGGAAACGCCGTTGCGAGCATGGTATGCCGATGCAAGCCGGGCAGTCTGGAAAACTCCGGCGGACATCAAAGCGGCGCATCGTAATGCCAGCTTTGTGGGGAGTAACCGCGTGGTGTTCAATATCAAGGGCAACGATTACCGCTTGATCGTGGCGGTGCATTACAACCGGGGGATGATGTACATCCGCTTTGTTGGAACTCATGCAGAATATGACGCGCTGGACGCGGGAAAGGTGTAGCAATGGAACTCAAGCCGATTAGAACCAAAGGCGAATACAAGGCCGCCTTGCGCGAGATCGAGGCGTTGTTTGATGCGCCCGCTAAAACACCCGAAGCGGACAGGCTGGAAGTGTTGGCCATGCTGGTGGAGAAATACGAAGCCCAGCACTACCCCATTCCCGCGCCCGATCCCATAGATTTTTTGAACTACGCAATGGAAACGCGCGGGTTGACCCGAAAGGATTTAGAGCCATACATCGGCAGCCGTGGCCGCGTGGCTGAGGTGTTGAACCGCACCCGACCGCTTACCTTGGCGATGATCCGGCGATTGTCGGAAGGCATCAAACTGCCAGTGGATGTGTTGATAGCGGATTATGAGTTGCGCCACGCCGCATAGAAAACCGCACCCCTAGCTTAATACGTCTGGGGGCATAATCGGGGGCATATTTCAAAATAGAATTGCGTGGGTCAAGCATTGATGCGGTGCAACGCGATCAATGTGAATGAGACAAGCACCAGCTTGCAGTTTTTTCCCATCCAATACCATGCAGCAAGCCCGCATCAATCCAAGAGATTAGGGTATCTTGCGTTCAACAAGCGAATAACGGCATTACCCGTTCCCGCTTCGCACGCGCATGCGGGGAAAAATGAAAATCCACAAAAATGAACAAATTGGGATGCAATCTGGCGAGACATTGGGCACCCGGGCAACGGGCGAGATAATCGGACCTGATTCGGCAGTGGCAAGCATGAAAGGGGTTCGCTGCGCAGGCACGCCCGAAGGCAAGGCGATACATCACAAATGCATAAGGGCGGATCGCGCTTTATGCCCGAGTTGTCCGACATGTTTGGGATCAGCGGGTTGTGCTCCAGGAAATTGTATGGATACTTTGGCTTGTTGACCATTGGACTGTAACGGCGAAGCTTGCGACAATGCAACATTACTGGGCGGATGCATCTGAGATGCAGGTTCGGGTGTAGGCAGTGCAGACTAAAATTTGCAGTTGCCGCTGATTGTTAAATTTTAGGGGGAAATCATGAAAAAAAATATTGTCCTAATGTTTGCATTCGCCTTTAGCGCATGTTCGTCCATGTTGACGTACGTGCCACCGCATTACAGCGTTGCTGCGGACAACACCCTAGCGTTAAAAAAACTCGGGGCCGGCAATATTAATGTAGGCCCGTTTACGAAAACTGCCGAGTTTGACAATAATTGTGGCATTACTGCTGGTGTTGTCGGGATGCCCGACAACTTGAGTTTTGCGGGTTATATACAGAAGGGGCTTGTCGACGAGCTGAGGCTTGCGGGTATGTTGGATGATGCAACACCGAAAATAACGCTCACGGGGATCGTTGAACAACTATCGTTTTTCTCAAGGCGCACTGTCTATACCAGCACCTGGAACATCGGGTTGCGCGTCAATTCCTCGAATGGGAAATCGGTTCATGTTTCTGATCGGTATGATTTTGACGCTGGGGCATTTTCTGCTGCTGACTGCCAAAAAATAGCAGATTACTACATGCCTGCAGTCCAAAAAATTCTTGGCAAGTTGATCACTGCTCCAGAATTCCAGTCCCTGGTAACCCCGTAAAAAATAGCGGGAAGTTGAGCTGCCATTGCGTGAATTATGCACCGGTGCGGCAAGTTGCAAGCAGTGTGAATGAGACAAGCAAGCACCACTTCCGCTCACGATTTCTGTTTTCCCGCCAATAATTCGGTAAGATTGCGTCTGCGCGCCAATCGCGGTGCGAACTTCGTTCAGACGATCATTCATTATGAAAATTCACGAATACCAGGGTAAAGAAATCCTGCGACAATTTGGCGTTGCGACGCCGCGCGGGGTGGCGTGCTTCAGTGTTGATGAAGCAGTGGCTGCGGCGCAGCAACTGGGCGGCGCGGTGTGGGTGGTAAAGGCGCAGATACACGCCGGTGGACGCGGTAAGGGCGGCGGGGTGAAGGTGGCGCGTTCGCTGGAAGAGGTGCGCAGTGCTGCGCGGCAGATATTGGGTATGCATCTGGTTACGCATCAAACCGGCCAAGACGGCCAAGTGGTGCGGCGCCTGCTGATTGAAGAGGGCGCGCAAATCAGCAAGGAATTTTATCTCGGCATGGTGATCGATCGCAGCAAACAGCGCGTCGCTTTGTTGGCCAGTAGCGAGGGCGGCATGGAGATCGAAGAGGTGGCCGCGCATCGCCCCGAGAAAATTCACAAGGTGTGGATCGACCCGGTGGCGGGATTGCGCGATGCCGAAGCCGATACTGTGGCGCGTGACATCGGCATTCCCGTGGCGGCACTTGGCCAAGCGCGCGCCTGTCTGCAAAGCTTGTATCGCGCATTTGTGGAGAAGGATGCGATGCTGGCGGAAATCAATCCGCTGGCGCTGACCGCAGATGGGCGTGTGCTGGCATTAGATGCGAAGTTTAACTTTGATAGTAACGCGCTGTATCGCCATCCCGAGATCGTCGCGATGCGCGATTTGGATGAGGAAGATCCCGCCGAAATCGAAGCCTCTAAATTCGACCTGAGCTATATCTCTTTGGATGGCGACATCGGCTGTCTGGTGAACGGCGCGGGGTTGGCGATGGCGACCATGGACATCATCAAGCTGTATGGCGGTAATCCGGCGAATTTCCTCGATGTGGGCGGCGGCGCGAGCAAGGAAAAAGTCACCGAGGCGTTCAAGCTGATGCTGCATAACCCAAAACTTAAAGCGATTCTGGTCAACATCTTCGGCGGCATCATGAAGTGTGATGTGATCGCCGAAGGCGTGGTGGCAGCGGCGCGCGAGGTGCATCTGAGCGTGCCGCTGGTGGTGCGCCTGGAAGGTACCAATGTCGATCTGGGTAAAAAGATCCTGGCGGAATCGGGCTTGACTATCATTTCCGGCAACGACATGGCGGATGCCGCTCAAAAAGTCGTTGCTGCTGCGAGGGCTGCGTAATGGGAGCCTCTAAAAATTCAGAGTTCGCCCAAATGCCCCACAAGGGGACGCCGATCCGCTACGGGCAAGAGCAGCCCGTGCGGAATCGTCAGCAAGGCGTGGAAAAATTTTCGCCGCGCCGCATATGGGTTATATGTAAGCAAGAAATTTTCTACGCAATGCAGCATAACCAGCCACTTGGTTGCCGTTTTTTGGCGACCTTAGTGGAATGGCTAGTAGTTCCATCAGTTGGGATGAAATCTGGATTTCTAGAGGTTCCCTTATGTCTATCCTGATCGATAAAAACACCAGAGTGATGACGCAGGGCATGACCGGCAAGGTCGGTCAATTCCACACTACGAACTGCAAGGCCTACGCGAATGGCGCAGCGTGTTTTGTCGCAGGCGTCACACCGGGCAAGGCGGGGCAGAGCTACGAGGGCATTCCGGTATATGACAGCGTGATAGATGCCAAGGCGCAAAGCGGCGCGACGGTGTCGGTGATCTACGTGCCGCCGGCTTACGCGGCTGCTGCGATAGATGAGGCGGTCGAGGCGGGACTGGATTTGGTGATCTGCATCACCGAAGGTATTCCGGTACACGACATGCTGCGCACCCGCTACAGGATGAAGGGCAAGCGCACGCTGTTGATCGGACCGAATTGCCCGGGGCTGATTACGCCGGATGAGATCAAGATCGGCATCATGCCCGGACATATCCACCGCAAGGGACGTATCGGCGTGGTGTCGCGCTCCGGCACGCTGACTTATGAAGCGGTCGGGCAGCTGACCGCGCTGGGCTTGGGGCAGTCTTCCTGCGTGGGTATAGGCGGCGATCCGATCAACGGCTTGAAACATCTGGATGTGATGAAGCTGTTCAACGATGATCCGGAAACCGATGCGGTGGTCATGGTCGGAGAGATTGGCGGTAGCGATGAAGAAGAGTGTGCGCGCTGGATCAAGGACAACATGCGCAAACCGGTGGTCGGTTTCATCGCGGGTATTACTGCTCCGCCCGGCAAGCGCATGGGGCATGCGGGTGCGATCATTTCCGGAGGGCAGGGCGATGCCGAAACCAAGCTGGAGATGATGGAAGAATGCGGCATCCACATCACACGCAACCCGGCGGAAATGGGGCGCGTGATGCAACGAGTTCTGAAAGGTTAAATGATGCTGGAAATGTTTTCTACCCCGCAGTTCTGGGTGGATGTGTTCAAGATCATCATGATCGATGTGCTGCTGAGCGGCGACAACGCGGTGGTGATTGCGCTGGCCTGCCGCAGTTTGCCGCCCGATCAACGCAAAAAAGGAATTTTGTTTGGCGTGCTCGGTGCGATAGGGCTACGTATTGTGCTGACTTTTTTTGCAGTGAGCCTGTTGTCGCTGCCCTATCTCAAACTGGTGGGCGCGCTGCTGCTGATCTGGATCGGCATCAAACTGATTCTGCCCGAAGACGAGCACGGCGAGGATAGCATTCACGCCGATACGCGGCTGTTCGGCGCGATCAAAACCATCATCATCGCCGACTTCGTGATGAGTCTGGATAACGTGTTGGGGGTGGCGGCGGCGGCCAAGGGCAATGTGCTGTTGCTGGTGTTCGGCTTGTTGATCAGCATTCCGCTGATCGCCTGGAGCAGCCAGTTGGTGCTGAAGTTGATTGACCGCTTCCCGTTCATCATCTATGCCGGTGGCGCGCTGTTGGGTTATGTGGCCGGCGAGATGCTGGTCAGCGAGGCGTTGTTTGCACCCGTGGTCGAAGCGCAACATTATCTGCACTGGCTGACCCCGGCCTTCTGTGCCGTGTTGGTGTTGGTGGTCGGCAAATGGCTGGCGATGCGCAAGGCTGTTGAAAGCGAAGTTATCAATTTGGTCGACGAAGAAGTGACTGTCGTACCAGACAAAAAATCATAAGGGGAAGATGATGAAAACGGAATGCAAACCAAGTCCCTACAAAATACTGATTGCGGTTGATGGTTCGGCTAATGCCCAGCGTGCGGTCGACTACGTGATCAAAAATATCGCCGCGCTGAAGGAGACGCCGCAACTGCTGTTGCTGAACGCGCAGTGGAATGTGGCGACGGGCAACGTCAAGCTGTTCATCAATCAAAAAACGATCAATGACTATTATCGCGAACAAGGCATGGCCGCACTGCAGTCGGTGCGCGCGGCCCTGGATGCCGCCGCGCTGCCTTACCAATACCACATCAGCATCGGCACACCGGCGGAAGCGATCGCGCAATACGCCAGTGAGCAGAACGTGGGCCAGATTGTGATGGGCAGGCAAGGGCAGGGCGGTTTGCAAACATTGTTACTGGGATCGGTGGTGAACAAGGTGCTGCATCTGACAAGCTGCCCGGTGTTGCTGATCAAATAAGAAAGCAACCCCTCCGGTTTCTGGAACAGGACACATTATCTTGATAATTCGTAATAAATCTAAAGGATTGTGGTGCGTTGTTGCGAAATATATTAGTATCCGCGCCATAACTTGCTCGGCATCATGCATCAGGCTCGACAACAGGCATCTGGGGGTAGCATGAATAAGTGGTTGTTTTGGCAGAAGGACTGGTTCGTGGGTTTGCTGGTCGCAGGGGTATTTTTTCTGGGTGCCAATAGCGACCTGATGCAGAGTCTGGAGCGCAAGGCTTATGACTTGGGCGTTGTGGCTTCCTCGCGGACGCCGAGCGACAAGATCGCGGTGATTGCGATTGATGAGCAAAGCATCGCCAATCTGGGGCGCTGGCCGTGGCCGCGCGCGATACACGCCCAGATGCTGGATGTCCTGGCGGCGGGGCATGCCAAGGTAATCGGCTATACCGCATTTTTCTTCGAGCCGCAGGTGGATGCCGGGCTGAATTATATTTACAAGATTGCCGAACTACTGGGCAATTCAAAACTTAAAGATACCACCGACCCCGCACAACAAGCCGAATTGGCGCAACTCGGCGCCTTGTTGCAGGAAGCGGCGCAAAATCTCGATAACGATCAAAAGCTCAGCGACAGCATCGCCAAGGCGAACGATGTTCTGCTGGCGATGTTCTTCGAGTTGGGTGAACCGCAAGGCAAACCCGATCAGGAATTGCCTGACTATGTGTTGCGCAATAATCTCACCAATGTGAAAGACGCCAGCGGTACAGGCGAGATGCCGTTGCCATCGCTAAGTGTGTTGCCGCCGATTCCGGTGTTGGGCAGCAAGGCATTGGCCATCGGGCACCTGAACAGCTTTCCGGATGTGGACGGCGCGATACGTACCGAACCGCTGGTGGTTGGCTATTACAATCAATATTACCCATCGCTGTCACTGATGCTGGCGGCCAAGAGCCTCAATCTCGAACCCAAAGATATACTTGTCAGTTTGGGTGAAGGGGTGCGGCTGGGGAATCAGAAAATCGCCACAGACCCGGCCTTGCGCATGCATACCTACTTTTACAAAGACAAAGATGGTCGTCCAGCTTTCCCGGTGGATTCATTCTATGATGTGCTAACGGGCAAGATTCCGGCGGAAAAATATCGCGACAAGATCGTGCTGATCGGTGCATCGGCAGCCGGTGTCGGCTCGACGCAAGTGACGCCGATTTCTTCCGGTATGGCACCGGTGGTGACTTTGGCGCATTCGGTGTCGAGCATCCTTAAGGGTGATTACTTTGTTACGCCCAGCTGGGCTGGAGGGGCGCAAATCGGCGT
Organism: Gallionella sp.; assembly: GCA_043768015.1. Classification (GTDB taxonomy): domain Bacteria; phylum Pseudomonadota; class Gammaproteobacteria; order Burkholderiales; family Gallionellaceae; genus Gallionella. The sequence goes on along the minus strand of JAYVKW010000115.1, from coordinate 17,505 downwards.
ATTCCTGCTGGTCGCGCTGTATCTGACCCTGTTGTTGCCGCGCCTGAATGCCGCCATCGGTGCGCTGGTCACCGGCGCGTTGTTCACCGTATTGTTGGTTGCGCATTTCATCTTGATGACGACGCAGGCGATGTGGTTGCAACTGATGTTGCCCGCCGCGCTGTTGCTGGTTGGCCATTTGTTGCTGACCACCAAACGCTTCCTGATGACCGAGAAAGGCAAGCAGAGATCCGATGCCGAATCCGCGGAAAGCAATCGCATGCTCGGCCTGGCTTTCCAGGGCCAGGGGCAACTGGATATCGCCTTCGACAAATTCCGCAAGGTGCAGGTGGACGACAGCCTGATGGAGGTGCTGTACAACCTGGGGCTGGATTTTGAACGCAAGCGCCAGTTCAACAAGGCGGAGTCGGTATTCAAATACATGGCGGAATATAACCCCAAGTTCCGCGATTTGGCTGCGCGCCTGGCACAGTCCAAGGCGATGTCGGAAACAGTGATGCTCGGCGGTTCATCGGGCAAGAGTAACGCCAGCACGATGGTGCTGGACAAGGCGGGTGTGTCCAAGCCGATGCTGGGACGTTATGAAATAGAGAAGGAGCTCGGCAAGGGTGCGATGGGAGTGGTGTATCTCGGCAAAGACCCGAAAATCGGTCGTGTCGTGGCGATCAAGACCATGGCGCTGGCGCAAGAGTTTGAGGCCGATGAACTGGAAGACGTGAAAGCCCGTTTCTTCCGCGAGGCCGAAACAGCGGGACGTTTGAATCATCCGAACATCGTGACGATGTACGATGCGGGAGAAGAGCATGACCTTGCCTACATCGCGATGGAGTTCCTCAAAGGCAAGGACTTGGCTCCCCACACCAAGCCGGATAATTTGCTGCCTTTGCCCAAGGTGATGAATATCATTGCACGCGTCGCCGATGCGCTGGATTATGCGCATAAACAGAACGTGGTGCATCGCGACATCAAACCGGCCAACATCATGTACGATCCGGAGACGGATACGCCCAAGGTGACCGATTTCGGCATTGCGCGTATCACCGACTCGAGCAAAACCAAAACCGGCATGGTATTGGGTACGCCATCGTTTATGTCGCCGGAGCAATTGGCCGGGAAGAAGATCGAGGGTGGTTCAGACCTGTTTTCTTTGGGCGTGAGTTTGTACCAGATGGCTTGTGGTAAGCTGCCGTTCGAAGGGGATTCGATGGCGCAATTGATGTTTAGAATCGCCAATGAGCCGCATACCGATATTTTGAGCATCAAAGCGGATTTGCCGGCATGTTTGGTGGCCATCATCAACCGTTCATTGGCCAAGCAAGTTGAAGATCGCTATGCCAATGGCGCTGAAATGGCAGCGGCATTGCGGCAATGTGCGTCCGGCCTGTAGGAGTAAAGGCATGAAAATTACGGAGTCGTTGGAAATATTCAGCCAGACCCATCCCGGCATGGTGCGCTCGCACAATGAGGATAGCGTGGCGTGCGATCCTGCCTGTGGCTTGGTGGTATTGGCTGACGGCATGGGGGGGTACAATGCGGGCGAGGTGGCGAGCGGCATTGCTGTTTCGGTGGTCGTGACGGAAATCAGCCATCGTTTGCTGGATGCCAGCCCGGTGGAACGTGGGGATAAAGACGGTGAGGAGTTGGGCGTGTCGCTGTTGCGCGACAATATTCAGAAGGCCAATGCCTCTATTTTTCATGCTGCGCAAAGTCAGCCTCAGTATGCCGGGATGGGAACCACCATCGTTTCAGGACTATTTTATGACAACCGCGTGGTAGTGGGGCATGTGGGTGATTCGCGCATGTACCGGTTGCGCGGCGAAGTGCTGGAAACGATCACCCGGGATCATTCCCTGCTACAGGAGCAGATTGATAGGGGAATGATCAGCGTTGCAGATGCGCGCTTGTCCAGGAACAAAAATTTGGTGACGCGCGCGGTCGGGATTGATGCCGATGTGGAGCCGGAAATCCATGTGCATGATGTGTTGGTCGGGGATATTTACCTGCTGTGTTCGGACGGTTTGAACGACATGGTGGAGGATGACGATATTCAGTCCACGCTGCAAGCGATGCAGAGTAATTTGCCGCTTGCGGCAAGTCAGTTGATACAGATGGCAAACGATAATGGCGGTCGCGATAATGTTTCGGTGATGCTGGTGAAGGTAAAGGGCAAATTTTCTGTGCCGCGTGGTTGGCTGGCAAGACTGCTCGGTTGGTTCGAGAAATAATTGGTACGAGGGTGACGACTATGGCTGCAAAAATAATACTCAGCATGGATGGGGCGGTACTCAAAGAATACCCCCTCAACAAAGAGCGCATGACCATCGGGCGCAAGGCACACAACGACATCGCTATCGAAAACCTGGCGGTGAGCGGTGAGCATGCGGCAATCGTTACCATCCTGCACGATTCTTTTCTGGAGGATATGGATAGTACCAACGGACTGGAAGTGAATGGGAAGCCGACCAAAAAACACTTCCTGCAAAACAATGATGTAATCGAAATCGGCAAATACAAGCTGAAATACATCAACGACCAGGTCACCCAGACCAGTCCGGCTGACTTTGAAAAGACGATGATTCTGCGTGCACCCGTTAAGCAGGCGACCCCGGCACCGGGCGCGAACAAACCGGCTGCGACGCAAGGTTTTATGCCAACGCAAGCCGGTAGTAAATCGAAACTTGAAGAGGTTGTAGAAATGACCGGCAAGTTCGAAGCGCGCCAGCCGACGACAGTTCCGGCTGCTCCTGCCCAAGCTGCTGCGCCAGCAAAGTCGGCACAGCCAGCTGTTGCTGCCCCCGCTTTGCAAGCGGGCGCTCCAAAACAGGTCGCTGTGGTGCAGATTTTGACTGGGCCTAATGCCGGGAAGGAACTCGAGTTGGTCAAAAACCTCACCACCCTAGGTAAGCCGGGCATGCAAGTGGCGGTACTGACCCGTCGTCCGCACGGTTTTTTCATTACCCATGTCGAAGGGGAACATTTCCCGTTAGTGAATGGTCAGGCACTGACTAATCAGGCGCATCAATTGAACGAACATGATGTGATTGAGTTGGCCGGAGTCAAGATGGAATTCTATTTCAAGGGATAGTAGTGGAGGACAGTGGACAGAGGACAGAGGGCAGAAGACAGAGGTGTTGTCGCGGCTGTGCCGCGTCTTTAATGAATGTGCCGCTGACCGCAGGTCGGTTTATCCTGAGTCTGTCGAAGGGCGGCACACAAAAATCTGTCTCCTGTTACGCGCCGTGAAAAAAAACGCAATCTTGATTGGACTCGGGCTGCTGATAGTCTTGTTTTTTGTCGGTAGCGCCGCCCGTTTTTACCGACTGGATTTTATCGAACAGCTGTCTTCCATTATTTACGATTATCGATTGCGCTTGACCATGCCGCGCACGCTGGATGATCGCATCGTTATTATCGATATAGACGAAAAAAGCCTGAAGGAAGAAGGGCGCTGGCCATGGGGGCGTGACCGCTTGGCCTTGTTGATGGACAAGCTGTTCGATAAATATGGCGTCGCGGTGGTGGGTTTTGACGTCGTTTTTGCCGAGAGGGATGAGAGTTCAGGGCTAAAAGTGTTGCAGAAGCTCGGGCAAAATCAACTCAAGGGCGATATGTCGTTTCAAGCTACGCTCAGTCAGATCCGCCCGCAACTTGAGTATGACAATCTGTTTGCCAGCAAGATTAAAAATCGCAATGTGGTGTTGGGATATTACCTAACCAATCAAAAAGACCAGCATGCTTCCGGGATGCTTCCCGGGCCGACTTTCCCATCCGGTTCATTCAGGGGGCATCCGGTAGAGTTCACAACCTGGAATGGCTACGGTGCCAATCTCCCCGAGTTGCAACAGGCCGCTGCCAGCGCGGGTCACATCAATCCTGTAGTGGACGATGGCCGGATACGCCGTGTGCCCATGCTCGTAGAATACGACGGCGCATATTATGAGTCTTTATCCCTTGCGATGGTTCGCACCTTGCTGGGTCAAACCAGATTGTTACCCGGTTATGCCGATGTCAAGACTGGCGGGTATGCCGGTTTGGAATGGCTGGAACTGGAGACGTCCGGAGGGCGGCTAAAAATCCCGGTTGACAGTGATGTGGCAACTTTTGTGCCGTACCGCGGTGGAGAGGGGAGTTTTCGTTATATTTCGATAACCGATGTGCTGCACGAACGCGTCGATCCCGCACAACTGAAAGACAAGATCATTCTGGTGGGCACGACCGCTCCCGGGTTGTTGGATATGCGCGCCACACCGGTGGCGGAGGTTTATCCGGGGGTGGAAGTCCACGCCAACATGATTTCCGGTATTCTCGATCAAAATTTGAAAGAACGACCTGCATATATGCTGGGTGCTGAAGTGGTTTGGCTGTTGTTGATCGGCATTGCGTTGAGCTTTTTGTTGCCGTTATTCACTCCAGCCAAAGCGATCCTCTCCTCGGTTTTCGCCCTCATCACGACGGCGGGGCTAAGCCTGGTTGCCTGGCAATACGGGAATATGTTGATGCCAGTGGCAAGCAGTCTGGTGATGATTGCGTTGTTATTCGCCTTGAATATGTCTTACGGTTATTTCGTCGAGTCACGTACCAAGCGGCAGATTACCGGACTGTTCGGGCAATATGTGCCCAGCGAACTGGTCGAGGAAATGGCGAAGCATCCGGAAAGTGTGTCCATGGAAGGCGAAAGCCGCGAAATGACCATCCTGTTTTCAGATGTGCGTGGCTTTACCACCATCTCGGAGGGCTTGGAGTCCAAAGAATTATCCCTGTTGATGAATGAATTTTTGACCCCCTTGTCGCGCGTTATCTATAAACACCGCGGCACTATAGACAAGTATATGGGCGATTGCATCATGGCATTTTGGGGGGCGCCTCTGCCGGACAAGGCTCATGCCCGCAATGCCATGCTGGCGGGTATCGAGATGCAGGCGACTTTGCAAGCTTTGCAGCCACATTTCAAGGAACGCGGCTGGCCGGAAATCCACGTTGGTGTGGGCATCAATACCGGGCGCGTCAGCGTGGGCAACATGGGTTCGGAGGTTCGTGTTGCCTACACGGTGATGGGCGATGAAGTGAACCTGGCATCCCGCTTGGAGGGTATTACCAAGCAATACGGGGTGGGCATCATCGTCGGTGAGCATACCCGGAACCTGGTGGCGGACTTTCTATATCGCGAACTTGACCACGTGCGGGTAAAAGGTAAAGATAAGCCCGTGGCGATTTACGAACCGATAGCATTGGTCAGTGAGGCGAGCAAAGCACAACAGGACGAAGTCAAGTTGTTTCATGAGGTAAGGCGCCTGTATCGCAAGCAGGATTGGGATCAGGCAGAATTGCAACTGATGAATTTGCAGCGCATGTCGCCGGACAGTACTTTGTATAGAACCTACACGGAGCGGGTCATCTACTTCCGTAAAAATCCACCGCATGCGGACTGGGACGGTGTGTTCGTGTTCCAGGCAAAATAACCACCCGATAAAGTTTTCAGGAGACAAGGGACAAGATGAAACTCAGAGTATTGGGATGCAGTGGTGGAATCGGTGGCAATCTGCGCACCACTTCGTTCCTGCTCGATCATGACGTGCTGATTGATGCCGGTACCGGGGTGGGCGAACTCAGCCTGACAGAACTCGCCATGATTGATCATGTTTTCGTTACCCACTCCCACCTTGATCATATCGCCTGCATTCCGTTCATGGTAGACAGCGTCGGGTTCATGCGTGACCGCCCATTGACTGTTTATGCAAGCGAGGAGACGCTGGACATCCTCAAGCAGCATATTTTTAATTGGAAAATATGGCCGGATTTCAGCGAGATCCCCAATGCCCGGCAACCTTACATGCGTTACCAGGCTATGGAGTTGGGCGAGACTGTTATCCTGAATGGGCGCAAGATAACCTCTGTCCCCGCCAATCATGTTGTGCCTGCGGTGGGCTATCATTTGGACAGCGGCAAGGCGAGCCTGGTATTTAGCGGGGATACCACCACTAATGATGCGTTGTGGCCGGTGGTCAACAAAATTGAGAATTTGCGTTACCTCATTATCGAGACGGCATTTTCAAACAGTGAAAAGGATTTGGCAGTGCTTTCCAAACATCTGTGCCCCAGTATGCTTGCAGTAGAGTTGGTCAAATTCAAGCGCGAGGCAGAGATATTCATCACCCATCTCAAGCCGGGTGAGCTGGAGTTGACCATGCAGGAGATAGAGGATTGTGTGCGTGGGCTATGTCCCAAGATGTTGTTGAACAACCAGGAATTCGAGCTTTAAGGGCAAGCGATAAGTTACACACCAGGCAACAAAATTTTGGCATCAAAATTCTGGTTGGATATGGGCCATGGTTGATGCCGAGACCGGCACAACAGCAGCCTAATAAGATGGGCAAAGGAGTGGAATGAGTACAGTAATGGCGACCAGTAGCGCGGCAAAAAATGTTGGTGATATGGGTCTCAGGCTCGAATTCACCAAAAATCTCAATCACGTCAACAATAAGATACACGCCACCGGTAACGTTGATGAAATCATGCTGGAGGTCAGCAAGGACATCTGCGCCCTGTTCAATGCGGACCGGCTGACCATCTATGTCGTGGGTGAAGACAATATCTCACTTGTTTCCAAGGTCAAGACCGGACTCAATTCTTTCAAGGATCTCAAGTTACCCATCGCCGAGCAAAGCCTTGCCGGTTATGCGGCAATGCATAAAAAACTGCTTAACATCAAGGATGTTTACGATGGAAAAGAATTGGCGCAGTACAGCGCGCATCTGCGTTTTTTGCAGGAAGTAGACAAGCGCACCGGATACCGCACCAAGCAAATGCTGGCCGCTCCGATTCTGGATGCAGCCAGTGGCGATCTGGTTGGCGTCATTCAGGTCATCAATAACAAGGCTGGCGTTCCTTTTGCGGCGATGATCGAAGAAGGCGTGCGGGAGCTGTCGCAGACCATGGCGGTGGCGTTGCGCCAGCGTCAGCAAACCAGCACGGCCAAGACCAAGTATGACTATCTGGTTGCCGATGCGGTACTTTCTGCTGCGGAATTCGAATTGGCGACGCGCACCGCACGGCGCAAGGGCATAGACATCGAGGAGGTGCTGCTGGACGAATTTCAAGTCAGTGTCGCCGCCTTGGGCAAGGCGCTGTCCAAATTTTTTGGCGTCCCTTACGAACCCTACCGAGGCGACCGCCTCAAGCCTACCGAGATGTTGAAAAACCTGAGGCGCGAGTATGTGGAAAGCAGCCGTTGGATTCCAACCGAGGAAACCCAGGAGGGGCTGAAGATTTTGACCACGGATCCGGAGCGGATTCAGGCTTCGCGGGTGGTCAATAACATTTTCTCCAAGAGTCGCCTGATCTATCAGGTTTGCTCGCAACGCGAATTCAAGCAAACGCTGAATTTATTCTATGGTGGCAACGCTGTTTCAGATGGTAGCGGTGGCATGGCAGTCGATGAATCGTCTATGGACGATTTATTGACCAGCCTGGGCGGAGAGGAAGAAGAGATTTCAGGTGTCAGCCAGGAAGATGTCAGCGCCGCCGCCGATAACGAACTGGTCAAGCTGGTCAACAAGGTCATCGTAGATGCTTACCGGATGGGCGCGTCGGATATCCATATCGAACCGGGACCGGGCAAAGCCAAGACGCAGATTCGGGTGCGCAAGGACGGTTCATTGATGAACTACATCGAAGTGCCGTCCACCTACCGCAATGCGCTGATAACGCGCCTCAAGATCATGTGCGACCTGGATATTTCCGAGAAGCGCAAACCGCAGGACGGCAAGATCAAGTTCAAGAAATTCGGTCCGCTCGATATCGAGCTGCGCGTGGCGACCATCCCATCGCAAGGCGGCGTGGAAGACGTGGTGATGCGTATCCTGGCCTCAGGTGAGCCATTGCCGCTCGAGAAAATGGGCTTCTCGGCACGCAACAACGAGTTGGTCAAAGCTACGGTCAGCAAGCCATATGGGCTATTTTTCGTGTGCGGCCCGACCGGTTCCGGTAAAACCACCACGCTGCACTCCATCCTCAAATACATCAACAAACCGGAGACCAAAATCTGGACCGTCGAAGACCCGGTGGAAATTACCCAAAAAGGGCTACGTCAAGTTCAGATCAACAAAAAGGCCGGGCTGGATTTTCCCACCATCATGCGCGCCTTTCTGCGTGCCGATCCGGACGTGATTATGGTGGGTGAAATGCGCGACAAGGAAACCGTCTCCATCGGCATCGAAGCCTCGCTGACCGGTCACTTGGTGTTCGCCACCCTGCACACCAACAGCGCGCCGGAGTCTATCAACCGCTTGCTGGATATGGGCATGGATCCGTTCAATTTTGCCGATGCGCTGCTGGGAATTTTGGCGCAGCGTTTAGGGAAGCGCCTGTGTGGAGACTGCAAGAAACCGCATATAGCGACCGCTGAAGAAATAAAATTGATGCTCGACGAGTACAGCGGCGAGTTGACGAATACGGCGACTTGGAAAAAAGATCCGGTTGCCGCTACCAAGGCTCTGTATGCCGAATGGGTCAAGCTGTTTGCCGATGAAAAGCGACAATTCACGCTTTATACGCCGGTTGGCTGCGAAAAATGTTCCGGTACCGGCTATCGTGGACGGGTGGGCCTGCACGAACTGTTGATTGGCACCGATCCGATCAAAAAGGCCGTCCAGGAACATGCACGGGTCGCCGAGTTGTTGGCGATCGCGCTGGAAGAGGGTATGCACACGCTGAAGCAAGACGGCATGGAAAAGGTGTTGCAGGGTATTACCGATATGCATCAGGTACGCGCAGTTTGTATCAAGTAATAGTAGTTCGTAGGATGGGTTGAGCGCAGCGATACCCATCAATCTGCTAACGTAAAACGATGGGTATCGCTGCGCTCAACCCATCCTACCGACTAACCACTAACGACTGCTCCCATGCATTCTTCCGACAACCTTCTGCATCGCCTCAAAGATCTCAATGAGATCGGCATCGCCCTGTCCCAGCAGCGCGATCTCAACAGCCTGCTGGAAACCATTCTGGTAGCGGCAATGCGCATTACACACGCCGATGCCGGCACGCTTTATCTGCACGAACAGGAGCAGCGCGTGTTGCGCTTTGAAATTTTGCGCAACAATACGCTGAATATGGCGATGGGCGGAACCAGCGGCGTGCCGATTACCTTTTATCCGATCCAGCTTTACGATGATGTCGGTAATCCCAATCACGCCATGGTGGTGAGCCACTCGGCGCTCAGCGGCGAGACGGTGAATATTCCCGATGCTTATATGGCGGCAGGTTACGATTTTTCTGGCACTAAAAAATTTGATACCAAGACCGGTTATCGTTCCCAGTCCTTTTTAACCGTGCCGATGCGCAACCACGAGAATGAAGTCATCGGCGTGTTGCAATTGATCAATGCGCAAGAACAGGAAAGCGGCGCGATCATCCCATTCTCAAGTGATGACCAGCAATTGCTGGAATCGCTCGCTTCGCAGGCGGCCATCGCATTGACAAATCGTCATCTCATCGATCAATTGGAAGAGTTGTTCGAAGCCTTCATCCAGCTCATCAATACTGCGATCGACGACAAGTCGCCCTATACCGGTGGCCACTGCGCGCGCGTGCCGGCACTCACCATGATGTTGGCCGAAGCGGTCAATCGCACCACATTAGGCCCGCTCAAAGATTTTGTGATGACCGACAAAGACCGGCGCGAATTGAAGATTGCCGGCTTGCTGCATGACTGTGGCAAAATCACCACACCGGTGCATGTGGTGGATAAGGCGACCAAACTGCATACCCTCTTCGATCGAATTCAGTTGCTGGACACACGTTTTGAGGTGCTCAAGCGCGATGCCGAGATTGTCATGTTGCGCGAAATCGCAGCAGCAGGCGCCGATGCTCGGCGTGTTGAGGCTGCCTGCCAAAACTACGCAACGCGAGCAACGCAGTTTGACCAGGACCGTGAATTTTTGCGTCACTGCAATGTCGGCAGCGAGGCAATGTCTGCAGAGGCGCAGCAACGTGTGCGCCAGATCGCCACCTACCAATGGCGCGATGGTGATGGCAAGGCGGGCAATTTTCTCAGTGACGATGAAATTGAAAATCTCACCATACGTGCCGGTACATTGACGGCGGCAGAGCGTCAAATTATCAACCATCACATCGACGTCACCATCAAAATGCTGGAATCGCTGCCTTGGCCAAGACATCTCAAAAACGTCCCCGAATATGCCGGTGGGCATCACGAACGCATGGACGGCAAAGGTTATCCGCGCGGACTGACGCGCGAACAGATGTCGGTGCAGGCCAGAGTCATGGGCATCGCCGATATTTTTGAGGCGCTCACCGCCAAGGATAGGCCGTACAAAAAAGGCAAAACTCTCACCGAATCCTTGACTATCCTCGGCAAGTTTAAATTGGGCGGACATATCGACCCCGATTTGTTCGATGTCTTCATACGCGAAAAAGTCTATCTCGACTATGCCAAACAATTTCTTGCGCCCGAACAGGTAGATGAGGTGGATTTGACCAAGATTTCGGGTGTCAACCTGGATTAACCTCGGTTTACCTTAAGCCCAGATAATCCATTAAGACCAAGGCACTCTGTAGGAGCGCAATTTATTGCGCGATAGCTTGGCCACAGAATCGCCCGATGGCCTTGCATAGCCATTCCACTAATCCATCAAAAAACGATGGATAAGTGGCTGGTTAAATCGGGCTCCTACGGCGTAACGATTAGCTTTGCAAACCTAATGGATTTGGGTTTAACGCAAATCGGAATAACTGCCCAAAATCGTCAGCCTGGTGACGGATATTGATAGGATAATCGCGCCGCCAGGGCAGTATGTTTTTAAATATCTTTCAATAACAATGCATTGCAATGTTGGTATGGCTATTGCTTTGTTTAACAGCGACACACCACGTTGTGTGTTTAACTTTACTAAGGAGTATTTAACATGAGAAACATTCGGAAAAACATTCAAAAAGGTTTTACCCTGATCGAGCTGATGATCGTGGTTGCGATTATCGGTATCTTGGCTGCGGTGGCGATCCCTGCCTACGGCGATTACACCGCCCGTGCGCAAGCAGCGGAAGCCTTCACGCTGCTGGATGGACTGAAGACCCCATTGACCGAGCTGTATACCTCCTCAGGTCTGTTTGCACTCGACACAACCGGTGTATCTGGTGTAACGGGCATTATCTCGGGTAAATATGTTCTGAAGGTTTGTACCGGTGATGCAACAACACCAGGTGCTTGCGCAGCGCCAGTCGTTGGTAAAGCTTACAGTGTCGTGGCATCTTACAGAACCACCGGTGTGAGCAGCCGGTTATTGAGCAGCACTGTGGGCACACCTACCAGCGTGCATATGTTTTACAATCCGAACACTGGTGCATGGACTTGCGCCAACGGTGATGGTACCAATGATCCCGCACCAACAACGGTTATTGGTACAACTTCTGCAATCCCTGCTGCTGCTGATAAAGCCTTGCCAGGTATAAACGGGATCCCTGCAAACGTGCTGCCTAAGGCCTGCGCCTAATCTTGTCTAGGTTCTACCTGAAGGTAGTGCGGTAAGTCAAAGCCCCTCTCAAGAGGGGCTTTTTTATTCCACAAGGCCCAGCACAAGCCTGACGTCCATTTCTGAAATTTCGGTCCAAGCACGTGCAGCCAGAAACACTGCGTGGAAAAAATGAAAGTCGTTGGTGAATCTTACCGTGACTGGGATTTGTCACAACTCTGATTTATTGAAATGATGAAGCTGTTAACACTGGTGTGAAAATTGCGCGTTGATCCTGTGGCGCGAATGGCGGTGCGCTTAAATGAGAAGGAGTTTTACGTGAAGAGACATCAAAAAGGTTTTACCCTGATCGAGCTGATGATCGTGGTGGCGATCATCGGTATCTTGGCTGCGGTGGCGATCCCGGCATATGGTGATTACACCGCACGTGCGCAAGCTTCGGAAGCGTTTGTGTTGATGGACGGTTTTAAAACTCCGTTGACCGAGACATGGACATCTTCGACATATTTCGGGGTCGCCGCGACCACTGGTGCAAGTGGCGTTGCCGGTATCACTTCAGGTAAATATGTTGCGTCTGTTACTACTGGTGCAGGCCCTTTTAGCGTCGTGGCGAAATTTAACACCACCACTGCAAATCCTAAAATCAGGGGTTTGTCTGTGCATATGTACTACAATCCAAACACGGGTGCTTGGACTTGCGCAAACGGTGATGGCACTCTTGATGACCAGACTTCTCTTGCAGCTGTAACTAGCGTCACACCCTTACCTGCTCTAGCTGCAGCAGCGACTGCAGGCGCAACCACCACTCTGATACCGCCTAGCATTTTGCCCAAGGCATGTTCATAATCTTGCCTTAACTACTCAAAGGTAGCTTGGCAAGTATCAGCCCCTCGCAAGAGGGGCTTTTCATTGGGTTACACAAAAGTAGCAGCTAGGGTTTGCCGCGCGCGTCCAGCATCCCCCGCAATTCGCGCAAATCGCTCTCTATCGCAGAGAGTTGGTAAAAACTGCCGCCTGTCTTTTTCGCCAATTCGAGTTGTTCAATCGCCGCATAAATATTGCCTTGCCAGGCATAGCTGTAGGCTTGCGCCTGGTGTTGTTCAAGAACCTTACCTTGCAGGGCATAGGCTCTGGCTTGCAGGTCGTATAGCGTGGCGTCGCTGGGGTGGCGGGTGAGTTGTTCGGTGAGCAGCTTGACGGCGATTTCAGCCCGGTTGTCTTGCAGCAACAGGTCGGCGTAGTCATAGGTCAGGGCGCGATGCTGCGGGGAGTTCTGCACGGCGGTGCGGTAAAACGCCAGCGCCCCGGAGTAATTTTTGGTGGCGCGCAGCACCTGTCCTTCGAGGGTCGCTATCATGGGATTGTTCTTGGACACCGGATCGTCTCCGGCCTGTTTGCGCAACAGCGACAACTCACGGCTGGCGCGCTCGATCTCGTTATTGCGCAACAACGCGCTTACCAGCCCATAGCGTTGTGCAATCGGGTTGCCGTAATTTTGCGCTCCCAGCGCGTCGCTGAAATAGGCGATGGCATCCGGCGCGGTCTTTTGCGCGGCGATGAGTTTGGTGCGCACCAGTTGGAAATCCAGGCTATCCGGAATCAAGCGGTAAGGTTGTTTCTGTACGCGGTTTTCTATTTCTGCGATACGGTCGCTAGTGATCGGGTGGGTACGCATATAGTTTGGCGCGTTGCCGTCCAGCAGGCGTGTGGCTTTTTGCAGCCGCTCTAAAAATTCCGGCATGGCGTGGGTGTTGAAGCCGGATTTTTGTAATAACTGCAGGCCGATGCGATCCGCTTCCTCTTCGTAAGTGCGGGTAAAATTAAGCTGTTTCTGTATATTGCCCGCCTGCACGCTGGCGATGGTGGCTTCTGCCGCTTGCGGGCTGGTGCGTGCGGCGAGTATGGCGATGGCGATGGCCGCCATCGAGATCAGGCCATCACCCTTTCGCCCCTCTATCATGCGCGCCAGATGGTGTTGTGTGACGTGTGAAATTTCGTGGCTTAACACCGAGGCTAATTCCGACTCACTTTGAGTGATGAGTAGCAGCCCTGCATTTACGCCGATGAAGCCGCCCGGCAAGGCAAACGCGTTGACGCTGTAATCATTGACTGCAAAAAATTCAAAATCGAGTGAAGGTTCGGGACTGTTTTCGACCAGTTTGGCGCCAAGTTGATTCAGGTAATCGTTGACCTCGGCATCGTCCAGATATTGTTTGCTGGCACGAATCTGCATCATGCTCTGCTGTCCTATCTGGCGCTCCTGTAACGGGGTAAGCGCGGCCTGCGAGACATCGCCCAAGTCAGGAAGGCCATCGCTCACGGCGCAGGGTGAAATGCACAGCAACAGTAGCAGGATTAATTTTTTCATAATCGCTATGATAGTCGTTTTTGCTTGTGGTTCACATTGCCGGACGCGCTACAATTGCTTCAAAGTGTATTCATCCCATATAGACAATGCTCTGCAAAATGCGCAGAATCGGAAAGTTTTCAATCACGCAATCAGAAAATGGACAAAATAGGCAAATACGAAATAGTACGTGTGCTTGGTAGCGGGGCGACGAGTACAGTGTACCTCGCCATCGATCCGTTCAACAAGCAGAAGGTCGCCGTCAAGCTATTCGATCTTGGCATGTTGCAAGATCCCAATCGCGCCAAGGTTTATCGCAAGCTGTTGATGACTGAAGCCTCGCTGGCGGGAAAATTAGCCCATCCGCATATTGTGAAAATTCTCGATGCGGTGATGGACGGCGATGTCAATTGCATCGTGATGGAATACATCGAGGGCAGTACGCTTGAGCAGTATGCCGAAGTGGATAAATTATTGCCGGTCAGCATGGTTGCGGGAATCGCTTACAAGTGTTGCAAGGCACTCGAATATGCGCAGCATCAGGGCGTAATTCATCGCGACATCAAGCCGGCCAATATCCTGTTGCAGGGCGAAACTGATATCAAGATTTCCGATTTCGGCGCAGCGGCGTTGCACAGCGACCAGTCCACACAAGTATCGGGGTTGGGATCGCCTGCTTATATGTCGCCTGAGCAGGTCAAGGAACTCAAGCTGACTCACCAGACCGATATTTATTCGCTGGGCGTGACGATATACAAGCTGCTTACCGGAAAATTGCCATTTGACGCCAGCAATAACCACAGCATGATTTACCACATCATCAATATCGAGCCGCCACCACCCAGCACATATCGTCCGGAAATGCCGCCGGAACTGGATGCGATTGTGCAGCGCGCAATGGAAAAGGATACGGCCAAACGCTATCAGACCTGGGATGAGTTTGCCAACGATTTGGTTGGGTTTTCCAGCCGTGTCATGCCGACGCAAAATGAGATTTTAGATACCGAAAAATTCGACACGTTGCGCGGCTTGGTGTTTTTCAATAACTTCAGCGATGTGGAGCTATGGGAAGTGTTGCGCATCAGTGAATGGCGCAAAGTGCCTGAATCCGAGTACATTCTCCATGAAGGCGAAAGCGGACGCTCTTTCTACGTCCTGGGACAAGGTACGGTGCGTGTGACCAAGCAGGACAGGCTATTGAGCCTATTGCATCGCGGCGATTGTTTTGGTGAAATGGCGCATATTTTGGAGCGCGACTTCAAACGCAGCACCGACGTGATCGCCAAAAACGATGTGGTGCTGATCGAAATCAACCCCGATGTGCTGAAACATGCAACGACCGGATGCCGGTTACAGTTTGGCGATGCTTTTCTGCGTATGCTGGTAAAGCGCCTGTCGCTTGCGAATACCCGAATCTCGCATTTGTTGGCGGATCATAACCAAACGGAAAATAAAGAAGAAAATGCCTAGCACAATGAATATTAACGGATTCAAGAATATAACCGTCACAGAGCTGCAGGCGATGATGGAACAAGGAAACATGCTCTTGCTAGATGTGCGCACGGATGCGGAAGTGGCTCGCGGTAAAATTCCACAGGGCGACTCCTTGCCGCTGCATTTGTTGCCGCTGCGCCTGGGTGGAATGGACAAGCGCTCTACCACCGTTTTCTATTGCCAGATGGGCGGACGCTCCGCGCAGGCTGCCGCATTCGCCGCTGCGAACGGCTTTAGCGATGTGTATAACCTGCAGGGCGGGATTGCGGCATGGGCCCAGGCCGGGTTGCCGATAGCGCCATGAATTTCGATGTTGAACTGGATGCGCGCCAGTTAGCTTGCCCGTTGCCAATTCTGCGCGCTAAAAAATCACTGTCGCAAATGGGCAGCGGTCAGGTCATCAGAATAGTCGCGACTGACAAAGGATCGCCTAAGGACTTTGAGGAGTTTTGCCGGCAGACCGGTAATGAACTGTTGTCTTCGACGGCACAAGACGGCGAGTTTGTGTTCCTGATTCGCCGCCGTTGACGAGGTGCATTAGCTCAATTTCTTGCGCTGGGTTTGTAACTGTGCCAGTGTCGTACTGAAGTCTTCCAGGCGTTTCTTTTCCTGTTCTACTACTGCTGCGGGAGCACGATCCAGGAAACTGGCATTGCCTAACTTGCTTTGTGTCTTTGCGACCTCACCTTGCAGACGAGTGATTTCTTTATTCAAGCGTTCGCGTTCGGCGGCAACATCGATTTCCACCTTTAGCATCAGTACAGAGTTTCCTGCGGCAGCGATTGGGGCAGTATTTTGCGGTAATGAAGCAAGTATCTGGACTTCGCTGAGTTTTGCTAGTGCCTGTAGATAGGGGGTATACCGTTCAAAAATCTCCTTGTCATTACCCGCAACCACAAGAGGAACCTTTAGTGCGGGAGATATATTCATTGAGCTTCTCAGGCTTCGGCAGACAGTAATAAAGTCTCTTAAGAGATCAATATTGTGTAGGGATTCGATATTTTTTTGCTGCTCTTGAATGTCATTGAGCCAACTAGGCATCTCTTCATGGCTTTGAGCCACCCCACTTCGTTTTCGGGGCTCTGGGTAACTAGCGAGCATGATTGTTTCGCCTTGGTGACCAGCGAGTGGTGCGACAGATTGCCACAATTCTTCGGTGATGAATGGAATGATCGGGTGAGCTAGGCGCAGGATGGTCTCCAGCACGCGCACCAGCGTGCGTCGTGTCGCGCGTTGCTGCGCTGGATTGCTGTTGGCGAGTTGTACCTTGGCAAGTTCCACATACCAGTCGCAATAGGTGTTCCACACCAACTCATACACCGTGCGCGCAGCCATGTCAAAGCGGTAGTCAGCAAAATGCAATGCCAGCTCGGATTTCGCTCGTTGAAGTTTTTCGATTACCCATCGATCTGCATCAGAAAACTCCAGCGGCAGTGATTCGTCAAGGCCGACATCCTTGCCTTCGCAATTCATCAGCACGAATCGCGTGGCGTTCCACAGTTTGTTGCAGAAGTTGCGATAACCTTCGCAGCGCTGCATGTCGAATTTGATGTCACGCCCCGGCGAGGCCAGCGAGGCGAAAGTGAAGCGCAACGCATCGGTGCCGAACGCGGGGATACCTTCGGGGAATTCCTTGCGCGTGCGCTTCTCGATCTGTTCCGCCTGCTTGGGATTCATCAGGCCGGTGGTGCGCTTCTTTACCAGTTCATCGAGGGCTATGCCATCAATTAAATCGATAGGATCAAGCACGTTTCCCTTGGACTTGGACATTTTTTGTCCTTCCGCATCGCGGATCAGGCCGTGTACGTACACATCCTTGAACGGAATTTTTCCGGTGATGTGCTTGGTCATCATCACCATGCGCGCCACCCAGAAGAAGATGATATCGAAGCCGGTGACCAGCACCGAAGAGGGGAGGTACATGTCCAGCGCGGGATTTGATTTGGCCGGATATTCCGGTGTCCAGTCCAGCGTGGAGAAGGGCCACAATGCTGAGGAGAACCAGGTGTCCAATACGTCGTCGTCGCGCTTGAGTTTGCCGGTGTAGCCATCTTTAGTGGCCAGTTGTTTCGCTTCGGCTTCATCGTGCGCGACATAGAAGCGACCATCGTCGCCATACCACGCCGGAATTTGATGTCCCCACCACAGTTGACGCGAGATGCACCAGTCCTGGAT
>JAYVKW010000114.1:0-10553 GCA_043768015.1 Gallionella sp. | reverse complement strand
ACGCCGGGGTCAACACCGGGGGTAACGCGGCGGTCATTGCGGCAGGGACTGGGCTAGGCGAGGCGGGCTTGTTTTGGGATGGGCAGCGCTATCATTCTTTTGCTACAGAGGGCGGTCATGCCAGCTTTAGTCCGGGCAGTGATATGGAAATCGCTTTGTTGCGATATTTGCAGCAGCGTCATGGGCATGTCAGTTGGGAGCGTATCGTCTCCGGCCCCGGTCTGGTCAGCCTGCATGAGTTCCTGAGCCTGCACCGCCGTGCCCCCATACCCGATTGGCTACAACACGAAATGCGGCATGGCGATGCGGCTGCCGCGATCGCCAATGCTGCGATTGCCAATGCCGAATTGGGCGAGCGCGATGAGTTATGTGCCGAGGCTCTTGATTGGTTCGTGCGCCTTTATGGTGCGGAAGCCGGTAATCTCGCACTGAAAGTAATGAGTCGTGGCGGTTTATATCTAGGCGGCGGCATCGCACCTAAAATATTGCCGCGGCTGCAAAGCGGCATTTTTCTGGACGCTTTTTTCAGCAAGGGAAGGATGCGGCCCTTGCTGGAGGCGATGCCGGTCAAGGTAATCCTGAACGACCGGGCGGCATTGTATGGTGCCGCGTTGTATGCCTTAGAAGTATAACTTTCCCACGTTGGCATTTCTTTTGCTTTAATCCTGAGGGTATCGGTAGGAGAGGGATAAGCTTGCGTTATAATCCGCGCCTCTTTAGCATCAATTTTTTTGTTTATTGCTTCTTCAATTACTAAAGCCATGGAAAAAAGCACCTCCTATATTTTGCAGGTTCGTCCAAAAATTCCGGCGCGCCTGGCGCGCCTCGAAGAACTCGCAAACAATCTTTGGTATAGCTGGGATCGTCCCACCCGCGCGCTGTTTGCGCGTCTGCATCCGGGTTTGTGGAGAGCCACAGGGCAAAGCCCGAAGGCATTTTTGAAGCGTGTGGATGAGCAGCGTCTGCTGGAGGCTGCGGAAGATCAGGTGTTCATCGGCAATTTGAACCGCGTATTGGCGGCCTACGATACCTACCACGATCATCGTTTGCCGGCGAGCGGCTCGGACTGGCTGCGTAAGGATGATTTGGTCGCTTATTTCTGCGCCGAATTCGGTTTTCACGAAAGTTTTCCGATTTATTCCGGCGGCCTGGGCATTCTGGCGGGCGACCACTGCAAGGCGGCAAGTGATTTGCGCCTGCCATTCATCGGCGTGGGTTTGTTGTATCGCCAGGGCTATTTCCATCAAACCATAGACGGCGATGGCAACCAGATCGCTACTAATACCGATTCCAATTTTGAAGACCTGCCCATCGTTCCGGCCAAACTTGCGGACGGTACAGAAGCCTACACGTCGGTGGATTTGCCGGGGCGCAAGCTCAATCTCAAAATTTGGCAAGCCAGGATCGGACACATCACGCTGTACCTGCTGGACACCGACCTGGCCAGCAATAGCCCGCATGACCGCGACATCACGCACCGTCTGTATGGCGGCGACAAGGTGATGCGCATGGAGCAAGAAATCGTGCTAGGTATCGGCGGGGTGCGTGCGTTGCAAGTACTGGGATTGAAACCGACCGTTTGGCACATCAATGAAGGTCACGCGGCATTTCTGGTGCTGGAACGGATCCGTCATAAGATCACCGATGAGGGTCTGGACTTCGCATCGGCGCTCGAATATGTGGCGGTCAACACCGTCTTTACCACGCATACGCCGGTACCGGCCGGACATGACCATTTCAGCGAAAGCATGGTGCAGACTTATTTCGAACACTACTACCCGGAAATCAAACTGAGCCGCGAGGAATTTCTGGCGCTGGGCCACGCCAAGGACAGTCCCGATTTCAACATGACCGCATTGGCCATACGCGGCACACGTTTCAACAATGGCGTATCGCGCATCCATGGTGAAGTGTCAGCAAATATTTGCGGTGGCATGTGGCCGGAAATAGAGCCCAATGAAAACCCGATGACTTATGTCACCAACGGCGTGCATGCGCCGACTTTTCTGGCATCGGAATGGATGGAAGTGTTGGAACGCCATCTCGGAATGGAATGGAGCGCGCGGATGAATGACGTGGATTTCTGGGAAGGTGTCGATAATATTCCCGACCACTTGTTCTGGAGTGTGCGCCAGTCGCTGAAAGCCAAGATGTTGAACATGGTGCGCGAACGTATCAGCGCCCAGCACTTCCGCAATCACGGCTCCGAGGCGCACCTGGATCGCTTGCTCAAGTACGTCAATCCGGAAAATCCAAACATCCTCACCATCGGCTTCGCGCGCCGCTTTGCGACCTACAAGCGGGCCACCATGTTGTTCGGCGACCTCGATTGGCTGCGCGAAATTTTGCACAACCCAGAACGTCCGGCGGTGTTCATCTTTGCCGGCAAAGCGCATCCGGCGGACATTCCCGGGCAGGACCTGATACGCCGCATCACCCAGATTGCCAAGATGCCGGAATTCATCGGCAAGGTCTTGATGGTGGAAGGCTACGATCTTGGCTTGTCGCGCAAGCTGGTCTCGGGTGTGGATGTCTGGTTGAACAATCCGTTGTATCCGCTGGAAGCCAGCGGCACCTCCGGCATGAAGGCCGGGATCAATGGCACCATCAACTTGTCCGTGCTGGACGGCTGGTGGGGCGAGAGTTACGACGGCGAGAACGGTTGGGCGATCAAACCGGTATCGGAATCGTTGAGCGAAGAAGTCCGCACCCGCGAAGAAACCCGCACACTTTACGAATTGTTGCAGGACCAAGTCGTGCCGCTGTATTACGATCACGGCAAGATGGGCTTCTCGCCCAATTGGGTGAAGATGGCCAAACGCTCGATGGCGACCATCATGCCGCGCTTCAACTCCAAGCGCATGGTGGGCGAATATCTGGCCAAATGCTACCTGCCGGCCAGCCAGCAACATCGTTTGTACAAACAAAGCCAATACGGAAATTCGCACCTCATCGCCGAATGGAAAGCGCGCGTCCGCCACGCATGGTCCGGCGTTGCGCTGCGCCGCCTGGATGCCGAACAGATGGAAATCAACTACGGCGAGAGTTTGCGTTTTGAAGTAGGAGTCAAGCTGAATGGTCTCAAACCTAACGACGTGGTGGTAGAGATGTTGCTGGGTTTGTTTACCAAACGTGAAAAATTGCAGAGCTCACGCCGCTACCGTTTTGAAGCCACCGGCACGATGACCGAAACGGGCGAAAACGTATTTGCCCTGGAAGTGCAACCGGAACAATGCGGCAAGCTGGAGTACCGCGTTCGCACCTATCCCTACCATGAGATGCTGACCCATCCGTTCGAGATGGGCATGATGCGCTGGCTGTAATTCCAATGCTATTTCAAAGGCCCAATAATTCGGTATTTCACTATTGATTGGGAAATGGAATAACGGATGGCCGAATTAAAAGTCCTGTTCACGACTTCCGAAGTCGCTCCGTTGATCAAAACGGGCGGGCTGGCCGATGTCAGCGGTGCATTGCCCGCCGCCTTGCGCGCCATCGGTGTGGATGTGCGCGTGCTGGTACCGGGTTATAACCAGGTCATCGCGCAACTGGCACATCCGCAAGTCGTGGCGACCTTCGATGACCTGCCGGGTTTTCCTTCCGCACGACTATTATCCAGCACGATGGCCAATGACGTGCCGCTGTTGGTGCTTGATAGTCCGAGCTTGTATCAACGCGAAGGTGGGCCTTATCAGGATGCCAGCGGTCACGATTGGGCGGACAACGCGCAGCGTTTCGGCTTGCTGTCCAAAGTGGCCGCTGTACTGGGCAGCAGCGCATCACCGCTTAACTGGCATCCCGACCTGGCGCATTGCAACGACTGGCAAACCGGTTTGACACCCGTTTATCTCCATTTTGCAGCGGGCGCAGTACCCAGCGTGATGACCCTACACAACTTGGCTTTCCAGGGGATTTTCCCTTCCGCGATGCTGGAAAAGTTGCACCTGCCGCCATCTTGTTTCAGCATCAATGGCGTGGAGTTCTTCGGCAACCTGTCCTTTCTCAAAGCGGGGCTGTTCTATGCCGATCACATCACCACCGTCAGCCCAAATTACGCTAAAGAGATCCAGCAAGCAGCACTCGGTTTCGGTATGCAGGGTTTGCTGACTACACGCCACGACGATCTCACCGGCATACTCAACGGCATCGACACGGATGAGTGGAATCCGGCAAGCGACAAGTATCTCGCCAAGACATACAGCAGCGGTTTCATGAACGGGAAAGCCACCAACAAGGAGGCATTGCAAAGAAAGCTGGGTTTGGATATTGAGCCTGATGTGCCATTACTCGGTGTAGTCAGCCGCTTCACCCAGCAGAAAGGCTTGGACTTATTGCTGGAAATCGCACCGCTGCTGACTGAGCTGCCGGTGCAACTGGCCATGCTCGGCAGCGGCGATGCGCAAATGCAGGAAACCGCGCGTGATTTATCGCAGCTATATCCCGGCAAGGTTGGCGCGGTGATTGGCTTTGATGAGGGGCTCTCGCATCAAATCGAAGCCGGCGCGGATATGTTCGTCATGCCATCGCGCTTTGAACCCTGCGGCTTGAACCAGCTGTATAGCCAACGTTATGGCACACCACCCATCGTCCACGCCACCGGCGGCCTTGTGGATTCAGTGGTGGACTGTACCGCCGCAACCCTCAAAGACGATACGGCCAGCGGCTTCGTGTTCAGTGGCATGACCGCCGAAAATTTGTACGCCACCATACAACGTGCAATCGGCTTGTACCGCGACACAAGCAAATGGGAAGCCCTGCGCAAAAACTGCATGGCGAAAAACTTTAGTTGGCAAAACAGCGCAGAGGCTTATCGCGCGGTGTATTTGAAGGTGTTGGGGTATTAGCAGGATTTTCAGGCAACGCGCAAACCAGTCCGATCATCACACCGCATCCGTTGTGCCAAGCCCTGGGGTAACCGACGCAGAGCCTACCGACTGCGACAGCGTCAGCAAATCCTGATAGAATGCCGAGCCGTTTTTTATTAACTATTATTAAGTAGTCTGGAGAAAGTAGCATGACCGTTGAACGTACCCTGTCGATTATCAAGCCTGATGCCGTGGCCAAGAATGTCATCGGCCAGATTTACACCCGCTTTGAAAAAGCCGGTTTGAAGGTCATCGCCGCGCGCATGGTGCGCTTGTCGCGTGCTGACGCGGAAGGTTTCTACGCCGTGCACCGCGCCCGTCCGTTCTTCAAGGACTTGGTGGACTTCATGATCTCCGGCCCGGTGATGATACAGGCGCTGGAAGGCGAAGGCGCGATACTGAAGAACCGCGATCTGATGGGCGCGACCGATCCGAAAAAGGCCGATAAGGGCACGATCCGCGCCGATTTCGCTGACAGCATTGATGCGAATGCGGTGCACGGTTCCGATGCGGCTGAAACGGCTGCGGTTGAAATCGCGTATTTCTTCCCGGCGATGAATGTTTACTCGCGTTAATACCCGAAGAAGCTGATGCAACAAAACCTCCTCGACTTTGATGCGCAAGCGCTGGTCGCTTATTTCACGGAAATGGGCGAGAAGCCGTTCCGTGCGCGCCAACTGATGCGCTGGATTTACCAAGTCGGGGAGCCCGATTTTGCCGCGATGACCGACATCGCGGCAGCGTTGCGCGACAAGCTCGCGCAAAGCGCCTGCATCGCCGCGCCGAATGTGATGCGCGAAGAATTATCCGACGACGGCACGCGCAAGTGGCTGCTGGACATCGGCACCGGTAATGCCGTGGAAGCGGTGTACATTCCCGAAGAGACACGCGGCACGTTATGCATTTCCACCCAAGCCGGGTGCGCGCTGAACTGCTCGTTTTGTTCGACCGGCAAGCAGGGTTTCAATCGCAACCTCAGCGTGGCGGAGATCATCGGCCAGTTGTGGTGGGCGAATCATCAGCTCGGTAAAAATGCCGAAGGTCTGTGGCCGATCAGCAACGTGGTGATGATGGGTATGGGCGAGCCATTGCTGAATTTCGACAACACCGTGAGCGCATTGCGCCTGATGCTGGACGACCACGCTTATGGCCTGTCGCGCCGCCGCGTCACGGTGTCCACTTCCGGGATTGTCCCCGCGATGGACAGGTTGCGTGATGAATGTCCGGTGGCCTTGGCGGTGTCGTTGCACGCGCCGAATGACAAGTTGCGCGACGAGCTGGTACCGATCAATCAGAAGTATCCGCTCAAGGTGTTGCTGGCCACCTGCCAGCGTTATCTGGAGCGCGCGCCGCGCGATTTCATCACCTTCGAATATGTGATGCTGGAAGGCGTGAATGATTCGGTGCAACAGGCGCGCGAGCTGGTTAATCTGGTGCACGACGTGCCGTGCAAATTCAACCTGATCCCGTTCAACCCGTTCCCGCAAACGCATTATCGGCGCTCAAGCCCGGATATGATCCAGCGTTTCCGCGATGTGCTGATGCAGGCAGACATCGTGACCACCACGCGCAAGACGCGCGGTGATGACATCGCGGCGGCCTGCGGACAGCTGGCCGGTCAGGTTCAAGATAAGACTAAACGAACCCTGCAACGCGCCAGCAGGGCTGTATAGATGAATATCGGGGGCACCGTGAATAAAATAATTGGCTTGCCGCTTTTGTTGACCATACTGGCGAGTTGCGGTACGCCTGCGGACAGTTCGCACGCCAGCAAGAGTGCCAAGGTGCATACTGAATTGGCGGGTTTGTACTATGAGCGTGCGCAACTGGGCATCGCGCTGGACGAATTAACACAGGCATTGCAGGCCGACAGTGATTATGCGCCAGCCTACAGCGTGCGCGGCTTGGTGCATATGGCGTTGCGCGAGGACAAGGAGGCCGAGGAGGATTTTAAGAGAAGCCTGCGCCTCGATAATACGGATTCCGATACGCGTAACAATTATGGCTGGTTCTTGTGTCAGCGCGACAGGGAAAAAGAGTCCATTGCGCAGTTCATGGCGGCAATCAAAAATCCTTTGTATACGACCCCCGGTCTTGCCTATCTGAATGCCGGGCTGTGTTCCAGAAAAGCGGGCAACAACAAGGATGCCGATGAGTTCCTGCAAAAGGCGCTGCTGGTGCAGCCTGAATTGCCGCAAGCACTGTTTGCCCTGGCAGAGTTGAACTTTGCCAATACCGATTACTCCGCAGCCAAGAAATATTTCGCGAAGTTTTCGCAAAAAACCGGCAATCTGACAGCGGAGCAACTCTGGCTGGGGGTGCGTATCAATCGCAAGGTGGGCGATCGCAGTTCGGAGGCCAGTTATGGCATGCAGTTACGCAATCGTTTTCCGGATGCGCGCGAAACTCAATTATTGACACATGGTGAATGATGGAACATCTTCCTGAAAATAATTCAGGGCAAGGCAATCGTCCTGCCGCGATACCGCCGACTTCTTTGGGAGGGATGCTGCGCGAAGCGCGCGAGCGCCTTGGTTTGAGCGTGGCGGATGTGGCCGCCCAGATCAAATTCGCACCGCGCCAGATTGAGGCTCTGGAAGCGGACGATTTCAAGCGTTTGCCCGAAGCGGCTTTTTTGCGCGGCTTTGTGCGCAGTTACGCCAAGATTTTGCATCTGGATGCGCAGGCTTTATTGGCGGCTCTGCCGCAAACAAAAGCGGTTACTGGAGAGTTGATTCCAGCCTCGGTCGAGGTGCCGTTTCCTGTCGCGCATTCAGCGCAAAAACAAAATTTTATTTTGTTGGGCGCTGCGTTGCTGCTGGCCGTGATTGTGGTGGGATTTTCGGTGTGGCATTTCACGACTCCGCTTAAGCAAGCCAAGGTGGCGAAGATTGAAACCCCGGTTCCCTTGCCCGCTGAAATGCAAATTATCCCGGCTCCGCCTATCCCGCAACAGGACATGATCGCGGCGTCTATTCCTGCCGAACCGGAGCTGCGATCTTCGCTAACGGTGGAACAATCTTCAGCTCGGGCAGAGAAAACCGTGGCTGCTCGAACCGTGCCGCAAACTCGATCAACAGATTCTGCGACCCATGCCTCGCACGACGCCACGACGCAGACCACCGCGCTGCGTCTGGTGTTCGATGAGGAGTCCTGGACTGAAATCACAGACAAGGATGGCAAAATTATTTCGTCTCAGGTTAATCCGCGCGGAAGCGAGTTGAACGTGGAAGGGCATCTGCCGCTGTCGTTGGTGATTGGCCATGCGGCAACGACGCATTTGTACCAGGACGGTGAACCAGTGGACTTGACGTCAGACGTCAGCTCTACAAACGATGTGGCGCGGCTGACGCTGGAGTGAATGTGAGCGCGACCATAATCAAGCGTCGCCCGTCGCAACGGGTACTGGTCGGCAAGGTGATGCTGGGAGGCGGTGCGCCGATTGTAGTGCAGTCGATGACGAATACTGATACTGCTGACGCTGCAGCAACCACGCGGCAGGTATTCGAGTTGGCCAAGGCCGGTTCCGAACTGGTTCGCATTACGGTCAATACTCCCGAGGCTGCCGCGCAAGTGGCAGGCATACGTGCACGTTTGGATAGCATGGGCTGCGATGTGCCGCTGGTTGGCGACTTTCACTACAACGGACATCGCTTGCTCACGGAATTTCCCGATTGCGCACAGGCCCTGGCAAAATACCGTATCAATCCCGGCAACGTCGGGCGCAGCCGCAAGTCCGGAAAACTTTTGGCCGGGCACCCGGAAGATGATCCCTTCACGATGATGATAGAAACCGCGATCCGCTACGATAAGCCGGTGCGCATAGGAGTGAATTGGGGCAGCCTCGATCAGAATCTGGTGACGCGTATGATGGATGAAAACTCGCGCCTACCTCAACCCAAAGAAGCCGGCGAAGTAACGCGCGCCGCGCTGATTGCCTCAGCGCTGGAAAGCGCGCAACGTGCCGAACAATTAGGCATGGCGCATAACCGCATTGTGCTGTCTTGCAAAGTCAGTGAGGTGCAGGATTTGATTGCGGTGTATCGCGCATTGAGCTTGCAATGTGACTATGCGCTGCATCTGGGCTTGACCGAAGCAGGCATGGGTTCGAAAGGTATCGTGGCTTCGACTGCCGCGCTGGCGGTGCTGTTGCAGGAAGGCATCGGCGACACTATCCGTATTTCGCTGACCCCCGAACCGGGCGGCGACCGCACCCAGGAAGTGCTGGTCGGACAGGAGATTTTGCAGACCATGGGCTTGCGCGCATTTGCGCCGATGGTGACAGCTTGTCCGGGTTGCGGACGCACCACCAGCAGCTTCTTTCAGGAATTGGCGCAAAACATCCAGACCCATCTGCGCACACAGATGCCGCTGTGGCGCGAGCAGTATGACGGTGTGGAGAACATGACTGTGGCGGTGATGGGTTGCATCGTCAACGGCCCTGGCGAGAGCAAGCTGGCCAACATCGGCATCAGCCTGCCGGGTAGCGGCGAAAACCCCGCTGCGCCGATCTACATCGATGGCGAGAAGGCTATGACCTTGCGCGGCGATAATATCGCGGGTGAGTTTACGCGGATTGTGGATGAGTATGTGGAGCGGAAATACCTGAGGCGAAAAGCTACGGCTAGCTTGTAGCTGTAGCTCACGCTATCAGCGATACGCATAAATTATTGAGCAAGAACAATTCGAGCTTGGCTCCGTTAATCCTCTGAAGGCAAAGGGTGGGGATAGGAAGCCTGAAAAGTTCAGAATCAATCGAGTCTGACCCCATTGATTCATTTTTGGCAGGAGTTGTTTAACCGTGCCAACAGCATTGTTCTGTAAGGATCAACGACTGCTATGCTGACGACACTTTGCAGACGTCCAACGTTTACCTAAAGCGATGGACTTGCCAATGGTTGTGCGCTCTCAGAAAAGTTTAGGTGCCATTAGGGGAGAGACCAGACAATAGTGTGTAGGCTGTGCAGGCTCGGTCATAAAGATCATCGAAGGTGAAGAACTCATCAATATTGAACTGTTCCATCATGAGGCCTGTGTAGACGGGGGTGTCCGGAATTTTGTGTAAACGGGGTTTCAATTAACTCATTAAAATCCGTTCTTCAAACTGGATGGAGAAACGGTTCAGAGCGGCTTTCCAGTCCCGGATGGGCATTGTCCACTTCTTGCTGATGTTTCTCAGCGCCAGGTAAAACAGCTTGGTCACCGCCTCGTCGGTCGGGAAAGAGCTGCGAGTTTTGATGACTTTGCGCAGGCTCATGTTAATCGATTCGATCGCGTTTGTCGTATAAATTACTTTTCTGATTTCTGGTGGGTAGTCGAAAAAAGGGATGACCCGTGCCCAATTCCGTCGCCAGCTCAGCCCAATCGACTGGTAATCTTTGTCCCATTTTCTCTCAAAGTCAGTCAGCATTTGTTCGGCGAGTTCGACGGTCCCTCCATTTCAACCAACACAGGTCGTTAAACGCTCCATAAGTGGGACTCATGTTGATGGAATTCGTGCTGATCCCTTGTTCCAACAGAACTTTGGCCAACGCCCACATCAGTTTGCTTACGTTGATTTGACGCAACTCGTTGCATTGCAACCATGGATTGAGACTAGGTCAGATCAGATTTCAACCGACGAAACAGAGCTTCTTCATTTTGCTTTGCCGCACAATTGGGAAGTACCCGCTGAAGTCACCTTTATAC
>JAYVKW010000113.1:0-2708 GCA_043768015.1 Gallionella sp. | reverse complement strand
GTCCATTGGGGTCGCATCAGTGGTGGTGTTGACCGGGTTGGGGGAGGGCGCGCGCCGTTATGTTGTCAATCAATTTTCTTCGCTGGGAACTAATCTGGTTATCGTGTTGCCCGGACGCACTGCAACGGCGGGTATCACGCCGGGCATGTTGCTCGGACAAATTCCGCGCGAACTCACGCTGGACGATGCGCAAGCCTTGTTGCGCAGCCGTGCTATCGGGCGGATTGCGCCGCTGACTGTTGGCACTTCGCAAATTTCTCAGGGTGCGCTCAACCGCGACGTGGTGGTGCTGGGTTCCACTGCGGACTTGCTCGAAGTGCGCCACATGAGTTTGGGACAAGGGCAATTTCTGCCTGCCGGTGATATGCATTCTAGCGAATCGGTGTGTGTGCTGGGGGCAAAAGTCAGGCGCGAATTATTCGGTCAGGAGCAGGCCATCGGCGCCTGGGTGCGTTTGGGAGACCGGCGTTTCCGCGTGATTGGCGTGATGGCCAGCCAAGGCGAATCAATGGGTTTCAATACCGATGAGATTGTCATCGTGCCAGTCGCCTCGGCGCACATGCTGTTCAACACCTCCGGCCTGTTCCGCATTTTGGTGGAAGCCAAAAGCCGCGATGCCATCGAACCCGCCAAGCGCGATGCCGAAGAAATTTTATTGCGCCGCCACAACGGCGAGCGCGACGTGACCGTCATTACCCAGGACGCCGTGCTGGCCACCTTCGACCGCATCCTGCGCGCCTTGACGCTGGCGGTCGGCGGCATCGCCGCGATCAGCCTGACGGTGGCGGGCATCCTGATCATGAACGTGATGCTGATCGCCGTGTCGCAACGCGTTAAAGAAATCGGCCTGCTCAAAGCTCTGGGCGCGCCTGCTGCGCAAATCAGAAATTTATTTTTCGCCGAGGCGATCCTGTTGTCCGGCATCGGCAGCGTGGTGGGATTGATTTTAGGCGAGGCTGGCGTGCAGGTGATCGCACAAATTTATCCATCATTGCCGGTGTCCGCGCCCTGGTGGGCAGTGCTGGCGGCGATAGGCACATCGCTGGGCACCGGGATTCTGTTCAGCGTGTGGCCTGCACGGCGCGCAGCACGGCTGGATCCGGTGATGGCTCTGGCGAGGTCATAGGCTCGAGATTATGATGAAGGCAACCATGAGTATGAACTTCGTCATTCCCGCGAAAGCGGGAATCCAGTGCTTTTATTCAACATGCAGTTGGGTTTTGTTCCGCTTCGCGGGGGCTCGTTCGTTTAACTGGATTCCCGCTTGCGCGGGAATGACGCTCTATGTTACTTCCTGATCTGATACGCCTTACCACTTCCAGCTTCCTTTCCTATCGGCTGCGCAGCTTCCTCACTGGGCTGGGCATCGCCATCGGCATCACGGCGGTGATATTGCTGACCTCTATCGGTGAAGGATTACATCAATTTGTTTTAGCTGAGTTCAGCCAGTTCGGCACCAACCTGATCGTTATTCAGCCCGGTAAGACGCAGACACATGGCGCAAATGTGGGCATCTTCGGCTCGGTCAGGCAATTATCCATTGAGGATGCGCAAGCCTTGCGCCACTTGGCAAATGTCGAATACATCAATCCCAGCGTGACCGGTAATGCCGAGCTGCGCGTCAATGGCAAGACGCGTCGCACCACGGTGTTCGGCGCGGGGCACGATCTCACCAAGGTGTTGGCAAGCACGGTGCAGACCGGCAGTTTTCTGCCCGATGATGATCCGACCCAAGCGCGCGCGCTGGTAGTGCTCGGCTCCAAGGTTCGTCAGGAATTATTTGCGGGACAGAATCCGCTTGGCAGTTATTTGCGCATCGGTGGTCAACGCTACCGCGTGGTCGGCGTGATGGAGCCGAAGGGACAGATGCTCGGCTTTGATCTCAACGACACAGTATTTATTCCGGCCGCGCGCGCGCTGGAATTATTCAATCGTCCCGGGCTGATGGAAATCCAGTTGAGCTATAAACCCAATGCCGATTTGCAAAGCGTGTTGCGCGCCATTACCGCGCTGCTCAAGGAACGCCACGGACGCGAAGACTTCACACTTATCCCACAAGAAAAAGCCCTAGAGGTGCTGGGCGACGTGTTGGATGTGATCACCTTTGCGGTGGGCGCACTGGGC
The DNA here is from genome assembly GCA_043768015.1 of Gallionella sp. Classification (GTDB taxonomy): domain Bacteria; phylum Pseudomonadota; class Gammaproteobacteria; order Burkholderiales; family Gallionellaceae; genus Gallionella. The sequence continues at coordinate 584 of JAYVKW010000113.1, read as the reverse complement.
GGGATTTCCTTGCTGGTGGGCGGCGTCGGCATTCTGACCATCATGACCATGGCGGTCACCGAACGTACCGCTGAGATCGGCTTGCTGCGTGCCTTGGGGGCGCGCGAACGACAAGTGTTGACGCTGTTTCTGGGTGAGGCGATGCTGCTGTCCGCGCTGGGCGGCTTGGCTGGGCTGGCGCTGGGCGTCGGCATTGCGCAGGGATTGCATCTATTGATTCCGGCGCTGCCGGTACACACGCCGTGGCTATTTGCCGTAGTTGCCGAATTGAGTGCGATCAGCATCGGCCTTGCGGCGGGTGTGATGCCGGCGCGGCGCGCGGCGCGGCTGGATCCGGTGGAGGCGTTGCATGCGGAATGATTCTGATGCGGCGTTGCGCTGCGATATTTTTTGCAACGTCATCGACAACTACGGCGACATCGGCGTGTGCTGGCGGTTGGCGCGGCAGTTGGCGAATGAGCATGGCCTCGCGGTCAGGTTGTGGGTGGATGATTTGAGCGCCCTCACCAAGCTGTGCCCGGAAGCGGATACTGCATTAGACAAGCAAAAATGTCGTGGTGTGGAAGTGTGTTTGTGGCGGAAAG
>JAYVKW010000112.1:0-21430 GCA_043768015.1 Gallionella sp. | reverse complement strand
ATGGGCGGGCATCACGGCGGTCAGGCCATAATTTACCATCTGCCGGAACGGGATCAGATCGCACAGTTCGATATCGACGAACTCGCGCCCGTCCACCGGAATGTCCAGATGCGAATCGGCGCGCACGAAGCCATGCCCGGGGAAATGCTTGCCCACCGTGGGCATGCCGCCCTGCTTCAATCCCAGCAATAAACTGTGCGCCAGTTCGGCGATCGCTTGCGGGTCGCCATGAAAAGCGCGGTCGCCGATCACGCTGCTTTGCCCGTAATCCACGTCCAGCACCGGCGTAAAACTGAAGTCCACGCCACAGGCACGCAATTCCGCCGCCAGCACGTAGCCGACTTGCTGTGCCAGATGGCGCGCACGTTGCGGATGCGCATCCCATATCTTTCCGAGTTCGCGCATCGCGGGGATTTTGCTAAAGCCTTCGCGGAAACGTTGCACCCTGCCGCCCTCGTGATCCACCGCGATCAACAACGGCGGGGTACGCAGCCCATGGATCGCGGCGTTGAGCTGGGCAAGCTGGCCGGGCGATTGATAGTTGCGCGCGAACAGGATGACCCCGCCGACCATCGGATGACGCAGACGCGCTTCGTCCTCGGCGGTCAGTTGTATACCCGCCACATCCAGCATCACGGGACCTAACCCCATCGTTCACTCCTAGATTTCTTAATCTTAAAAACCAGCTAGTTGTTCACGAAAAACACGAAAAGCACGAAAATAGTCAGTCAAAATGCATTAATTCGGACTGTTACCCAAAGGCCGGGTTGTACATCAATACACCCTGTTGCACTATTTCGTGCTTTTCGTGTTTTTCGTGAACTAACGATTTGGTAATTAGGTTTCCAGCACCACGAAGGCCACGATCATGTTGCGTTCATCACTGATGGAAAGATGATGGGCACTGATACCCAATTGCGCCAAATGGGTGCGCAGCACCGCGTCGAACTGCAGCACCGGTTTACCGAGGCCGTCATGTACGATACTGATACGCCGCAGGCTGACCGGATCGCGCAGCCCACTGCCGACGGCTTTGGCAAAGGCCTCTTTGGCGGCAAAGCGTTTCGCTAGCAAGCGTGCGGCATGGGGGATGGATTTGAAACTTGGCAACTCGCGCTCGCTCAGGATACGCTCGGCGAAACGCACGCCATAGCGAACCCACATCGCTTCGATGCGCGCATAGTCAACGATATCCGTGCCGATGCCGAAAATCACTGCTGGCCCGCCAACAACACTTTCATTTTCTTAACCGCCGCTTCCAGCCCGATGAACAAGGACTCGGCGATGATGGCATGACCGATGTTGAGTTCGATCAGATTGGGGATTGCAACGATAGGCTGCACGTTGTGGTAATTCAGACCGTGCCCGGCATTCACCTGCAGGCCTTGCGTGCGGGCATGAGCAGCCGCAACACAAATACGTTCCAGTTCATGCTTGTGCTCCGGCACACTGTCCGCCTCGGCATATTTGCCGGTATGTAATTCCACCACCGGCGCACCGGTGCGGCGCGCCGCATCGATTTGCTTCGAGTCCGGATCGATGAACAAAGACACGCGGATCCCCGCTTCGGCACAACGCATACAGGCCGCCTTGACGGTATCGAAATAGCGCACCACGTCCAGCCCGCCTTCAGTGGTCAGTTCTTCGCGGCGCTCCGGTACCAGGCACAACTCATGCGGCTTGATGCGCAGCGCGATGTTCAGCATTTCGTCGGTGACAGCGCTTTCCAGATTCATGCGCGTTTGCAGCATGTCGCGCAGCACCTCGACATCGCGGTCCTGGATGTGGCGGCGGTCTTCACGCAAATGCAGGGTGATCGCGTCCACTCCGGCGGATTCCGCCAGCAACACGGCACGCACCACGTTGGGATAACGCGCGCCGCGCACCTGGCGCAAGGTGGCGACATGGTCGATGTTCAATCCAAGTTTGATCATAGTTTTTGTAAGTCCTTAATCAATTCACGGGTATGCAAAGCCTTGCCGCCGAGATGATGGTTCAGCAACACGCGCATCAGTTGCTTGCTCTGTTGCGCGGTAATCGGGTCGGTATAATCGTCCGCCGCCATGTCCAGCATGGTCTTGCCCAGCACCGCTAAACCTGCACGGGCATCACCGTCATCCGGAAGCGCCCCTTGCTCCACGACATAACGATAACAGACTTTGGCCTGTATCGCTTTACCGCTACTCGCCTCGCGTTCCAGCACCAAGGCGTAACCCAACTCTTGCAGAAAATATTTTTCAAAACAACGCAGCGTGGCGGCGTGGTCGGTTTCTTGTGCCAGGCGCTGCAAAGTGGCGCGGTAGTAATCGAACAGTTGCTGATGCGGGTCGTCGCGTGCCAGCAGGCTGAGCAACAACTCGTTCAGATAGAACCCGCACATCAACGCCGTCCCCTGCAAATAGGGCTGTCCGCCCTGCCACTCCGCGCTGTGCAAAGTACGCACTTCGCCCTTGCCGAACCAGCTTAGCAGCAACGGCTGAAAATTCATCAGCAGGCCGCGCAAGCTGGATTTAGGACGCCGCGCCCCGCGCGCCACCATCGCCAACCGCCCATGTGATCGGCTGAATACATCGAGTATCAAACTGGTTTCGCGAAACGCATAGCTGTGCAAGACGAACGCCCATTCATCTTGCTGTTTATTCCGGTTAGCGGCGGCCATTCGTAAAACGCTGTCATTCATAACCAAGGCTGCGCAGCACGCGTTCGTCATCCGCCCAACCGCTGCGCAATTTGACGAACACTTCAAGAAACACTTTGCCATCGAACAGTTTTTCCATATCCAAGCGCGCCTGGGTGGCAATTTCCTTGAGCTTCTCGCCTTTTTTGCCGATCAGCATCGCCTTGTGCGCTTCGCGGTCCACCAGGATCGCGGCATGGATGCGGCGCAGCTTGCCTTCCATTTTGAATTGCTCGATCACCACGCTGGTCGAGTAGGGCAACTCATCGCCGGTGTAGCGAAATATTTTTTCACGCAATATTTCTGCGGCCAAGAATCTTTCGCTGCGGTCAGTGATGTCATCCTTATCATAAATCAATTCGCCAGGCGGTAGATGGCGGCGCAGCGCCTCGCGCAATTCGTCCAACTTGCTGCCCAGTTTGGCGCTAACCGGCACGATGTCGGCGAACCCTTCGGCATGGCTCAGGACATGCTTGAAATCCTGCGCCACACGTTCGGCGAACGCGAACAATTGGCCTTTGTCCGCCACCTCGTCGATCTTGTTGATCACCAGCAATACCGGGCGGTTGTCCGGCAACAGCTTGAGCACTTCCTGATCGCGCTCGTCATAGCGCAACGCTTCCAGCACATACATCACCACCTGCACATCGCGCAGACTACTGGTCACCACACGGTTCATGCCGCGATTCAACGCATTGAGATGCTTGGTCTGGAACCCCGGCGTATCGACGAACACAAATTGGCTGTGCTCATCGGTGTAGATACCGTGGATGCGGTGACGCGTAGTCTGCGCCTTGCGCGAGGTGATGCTGATCTTCTGCCCGATCAGGTGATTGAGCAGCGTGGATTTACCCACATTGGGTCGCCCGACGATGGCGATGAAACCGCTGCGAAAATCCATATTAGGTTCGGTCATGTTGTGGTTGGTAATTGCTGGTAGGCTGCCTGCGCCGCCTGTTGTTCTGCATTGCGCCGGCTGGTTCCCGACCCGCGCGCGGAAATTTTTAATGCTGGGATGACGCACTCCACCTGAAAAGATTGCGCATGGGCTTCACCTTGCATGGCAATAACGCTGTAGATCGGCAATGGTATCCGCTTGCCTTGCAGATATTCCTGCAACAAGGTTTTGGCATCCTTGCCCAGCGCCTGCACATCAACCTTTTCAAGATAAGGCACATACAGATTCAACACGGCCTGTTCCGCCGCCGCGAAGCCGGAATCCAGCAAGACTGCGCCGAACAAGGCTTCCAAAGCATCCGCCAATATCGATGGGCGGCGAAAGCCGCCGTTTTTAAGCTCGCCCTCACCCAGCCTTAAATGACCGCCCAGATCGAGTTGCTGCGCAAGTGTCGCGAGCGTTTCTTCCCTGACCAGATTGGAGCGCAACCGCGACAGCTCGCCCTCGCTCAACTGCGGATAGCTGCTGTACAGGTGTTTGGCAATAACGCAGCCGAGAACACTATCGCCCAAAAATTCGAGGCGCTCGTTATGTTCAGGCGCGTAGCTGCGATGTGTGAGCGCGCGTTGCAAAAAATGGGGTTGTTTGAACACAAATCCCAATTTCTTGCACAGCTCACTGCTGCGCAAAAATTCTTGCGTGTTCTGGCTGCTTTTATTTGCCTGCACTGCTCGGATTGAAGTCGATATATAGGCTGACGTTGCCGCCCAGCGGAATCTTGACGGCGTAGCGGGCACTCAAAACCGGTCTTCCTCCATCGCTGGAAATATCAATATCACTTGCTTTAATCGCAGTGATGTTGTCGATCGACACGCGTCTATCGAAAGATGCCTGAATGTCGTGTGGCGTAGCCTTTTGCATATCCGGATCATGCGCGATCGCCTCGAAGATATTTTTGATTTGCGCATTCTGCATGTAAGCCGGAATGAGTTTAAGCCCGGTGATGCCGAAAAGCACTAACAGGAACGCCCCAAAAACAAACCCGCCAAAGCTGACCCCTCGTTGTTGCACTGGCATTGCTGTATTCATTTTTCCCCCTGGTTTAGTTGATCGACAAACCTATGCGCTTCAAATCAGAAAAATTCATCCAAATGAAAAATGCTTTGCCGACGATCTGGTTGTTCGGCACAAATCCCCAATAGCGGCTATCACGGCTGTTATCGCGATTATCGCCCATCATGAAGTATTGTCCTGCGGGCACTTTGCAGCGCACCATCTCGTTGTCATAACTGCAATTCTCGCGTCCGCTGAATTCGGCAACCGCACCCAGATGCAACGTCGGCATCTCGGGGTTGATTAGCACCGCGTGCTTGCGCTCTCCCAATGTTTCGAGGCGTTTTTCGGTATGCACAAAATTCAGTCCAGCCTCGACGTAATTGTAATCGCCATCCGCTTGCTGCAGCTGTTCTACCCCGTTGATCCACAGCCGCTTGTTGCGATATTCGACACTATCTCCGGGAAGCCCGACCACGCGCTTAATATAATCCAGTGAGGGATTTTCTGGGTAGCGGAACACCATCACATCGCCGCGTTGTGGGTTGTTCAGCGGGACGATTTTTTGGTTAATGACAGGCAGCCGCACACCATAAGTGAATTTATTCACCAGAATAAAATCGCCGACTTGCAGGGTCGGAATCATCGAACCGGACGGTATCTTGAACGGTTCGATCAAAAAGGAACGGATAAAAAACACCACCAGGATGACCGGAAAGAAACTCTTGGCATATTCCACCCACCATGGCTCGGCAACCCCGCTGCCGCGCTTGGCTGCCAATGTGAAATGATCCAGCAACCAAATGCCGCCGGTGACCAGCAACAATACAAACATAATCAGTGCAAAATCCATTGTCGCTCCTTTTAGTCATCCACGCGCAGAATCGCCAAGAAAGCTTCCTGCGGAATTTCCACACTGCCCACTTGTTTCATGCGCTTCTTGCCGGCTTTTTGTTTTTCCAGCAATTTTTTCTTGCGTGAAATGTCGCCGCCATAACATTTTGCCAGCACATTCTTGCGCATCGCCTTGACGTTCTCGCGCGCGATGATGTTCGAGCCGATAGTTGCCTGGATCGCCACATCATACATCTGGCGGGGAATAAGTTCGCGCATCTTGGCCGCCACTTCACGTCCGCGGTGCTGGCTGTTGGCGCGATGCACGATCACCGACAGCGCATCCACCTTCTCGCCGTTGATCAGCATGTCCACCTTGACCACATCCGCCGCCCGGTATTCCTTGAACTCGTAATCCATCGACGCATAGCCGCGCGATACCGATTTCAGCTTGTCGAAAAAATCCATCACGATTTCCGCCATCGGCATTTCATACACCAGCATCACCTGCTTGCCGTGATAGCTGATGTTGATCTGCGTCCCACGCTTGTGCGTGCAAAGCGTGATGACCGAGCCGACATACTCCAGCGGCATATACAGATTTACCGTCACAATCGGTTCGCGAATTTCCTCTGTTTTGGACGGATCCGGCATCTTGGACGGGTTGTCCACGACCAGCACCTTGCCATCTCGCTGCACCACTTGGTAAATCACCGTAGGCGCGGTAGTGATCAAATCCATGTCGAACTCGCGCTCCAGCCGCTCCTGCACGATTTCCATGTGCAACAGGCCGAGGAAGCCGCAACGGAAGCCGAAGCCCAGGGCCTGCGACACTTCGGGCTCATAGCGTAGCGCCGCATCATTCAGCTTGAGCTTTTCCAGCGAGTCGCGCAGTGCTTCATATTGGTTTGACTCTACCGGAAATAATCCGGCGAACACCTGTGGCTGCACTTCCTTGAAACCGGGCAGCGCCTGCTTCGCCGGCTTGCTCAGATGGGTGATGGTATCGCCCACTTTGGCCGACTTCAGTTCCTTGACGCCGGCAATAATGAATCCGACCTGGCCTGCGCTCAAACTTTCGCGCGGCTGCGACTTGGGCGTGAATACGCCGATATTTTCGGTCAAATTTTGCGCGCCTGTAGCCATGAACAGAATCTTTTCCTTGGGCTTTATCGTGCCATTCATCACCCGCACCAACATCACCACGCCGACGTAATTATCAAACCAGGAATCGATAATCAACGCCTGCAACGGCGCGGACGGATCACCTTTGGGGGCAGGCACTTTGGCGATCATCGCTTCCAGCACGTCCCGCACACCCTCACCGGTCTTGGCCGAACAGCGCACAGCATCATGCGCGTCGATGCCGATCACTTCCTCGATTTCCTCGATGGCGTTTTCCGGATTGGCGGATGGCAGGTCGATCTTGTTCAGTATCGGCACCACTTCGACACCCAGGTCCAATGCCGTGTAGCAATTCGCCACGGTCTGCGCCTCCACGCCCTGTGAGGCATCCACCACCAGCAACGCGCCCTCGCAGGCAGACAGCGAGCGCGACACCTCGTAGGAAAAATCCACATGCCCCGGCGTGTCGATCAGGTTGAGGTTATAAACCTGTCCGTCACGCGCCTGGTAGCTTAACGCGGCGGTTTGCGCCTTGATGGTGATGCCGCGCTCGCGCTCCAGATCCATCGAGTCGAGCACCTGCGCTTCCATTTCACGGTCGGATAAACCGCCGCACAGCTGGATGATGCGATCAGCTAAAGTGGACTTGCCATGGTCGATGTGAGCAATGATGGAGAAATTACGGATATGCTGCATAGAATCCAAAATAAAAATCCCGCCTTAACCGGCGTTTTCGCGAAGCGCCCAAAATTCAAAGGGACGGATTCTAGCCGATTTAGGCGGGATATGCAGGATCGTGATTACTTTTCGTCCAGCTTGATCGCTATATATGAAGCGCTATCGCCCCTCCGTACCAACAACGCGACATTACGCCCATTGGGAACCTGCTTGAGCAGTTCGTTGAGCTGCGCCAACGAGCGAATTTGCACATTGCCGATAGCCAGCAGCACATCGCCCTGATGCAATCCGGCGGCACGCGCAGCCGAACCTTTGACATCTTCCACCAGCAAGCCACCGCTGACTTGCAGCTCCTGGAGTTGCTCAGCGCTCAACTCGCTGACGGCAATGCCCAGGCGCGCAACCATCTCTGCCGCATTACCGGACGGTTGTTTGGCAGAGCGCGCAAGCTTGCCATCTTCAGGCATTGCTGCGACCTCAACGGTGACTTGCCTGGGCGCGCCCTTGCGCCACAACTCGACTGCCACCTTGGTGCCCGGTTTGACCGCCGCCACCATGCGCGGCAAATCGCTGGAATTATTCACCGCCTTGCCGTCAAATTTGAGAATTACATCGCTTGCCTGGATGCCTGCCTTATCGGCTGGAGCGTTCTTTTCCACGTTGCTGATCAGCGCCCCATTGGGTTTGCTCAAGCCAAATGATTCAGCCAACTCGCGGGTCAATTCCTGTATCGTCACCCCGATACGTCCGCGCGTTACCTTGCCACTACCGCGCAATTGGTCAGCCACTTGCATCGCCACATCAATCGGGATCGCGAAAGACAGGCCCATCGAACCGCCGGAGCGGGTATAGATTTGCGAATTTATGCCGACCACTTCTTCAGTCATATTAAATAATGGGCCGCCGGAGTTGCCGGGATTAATGGCCACATCGGTCTGGATGAAAGGCACGAAATTATCTTGCGGCAAGGAACGTCCCTTGGCGCTGACAATACCGGCGGTGACGCTATTGTCGAAACCAAATGGCGAGCCGATCGCGACGACCCATTCGCCCACCTTCAGCTTGTTTGGGTCACCCACATTTATTTTCGGCAAACCGGTCGCTTCGATTTTCAGCAAGGCCACATCGGTACGCTTGTCCGCACCGATGACCTTGGCGCGAAACTCGCGCTTGTCTGTCAGGCGCACGGTAATCTTGTCGGCATGATCCACCACATGCGCATTGGTCATGATGTAGCCATCGGCACTGATGATAAATCCTGAACCGAGAGACTGCGACTCCTGCTCGCGCGGCATTTGCGGCGCAAAACGTCGGAAGAATTCATAGAACGGATCGTCCTCGGGAATATTGGGGAGCCCCTGCATATTTTGAATAATTTGCGTAGTGCTGATATTGACTACCGCAGCACCCTGTTTTTCCACCAAGTCGGTGAAATCTGGCAATTCTTTGGCCTGAGCTGATGCGCTGCCCATTACCCCAAAGACCAACGTTACCCCGAAGAGCAAAACCAACAGACTCGCGAATTTTCTCAGCATGTATCCCTCCCCCATAACAAAAGAATTAACAACCCACCTACCCTGTGAAATAAACACAGGTTCAAGGTTCAAGTTTTCCTTGCGTCTTTTTCCTGGCATCTTCAACCCCTACTCTGCACGCCATGGCCGCGCAATATAGGGCTGGGAATAACTCCTGACCTGGCGCAATGAAATCCATTTGGCGATAACAAAGCCAACCGCCAGACCAAACAACGCACCCGCAGCGGCATATCCATCACGTTGTTCAGACTGCTCCGCCCAAATATTACCAAGCATCGCACCCATTACCAACAGCAGCAATGGCAGCAGATAAACCAAACCTATCCCGCGCAATACTGCACCCTCGGCAACCGATACGATGACTTCATCGCCGACGCTGGCATTGATGGGATTATCTACCTGGAATTGGCGAGGTTTGCTGCAAAACAATTGGGACAGCTTGCCCGCCCCGCAACCCTTGCCGTTACATTGCTCACAACCATTAGCCTGGTTGGCCTGAACGAGAGCATATCGCCCTTCAACCTGCACAATTATGGCGCGCGTCTCCAGCATGATCACTTGCCGCTGTAGCGTACCGAATCGAGCACCTGCATCACTGTGCGCGGCGGAACTTCGCCGACCACGGTAACCAGATTCTTGTCCAATACCTTGTGATACAGATTCACTGCGCCGCGGCTGGACAGTCCTTCCACATCATCTTCATCCCCATCATTCGGCTCGATGAATATGGAAATCGCGCTCAACCCATCGGAGAATACCATTTGTGTCACAGGGGCATGCTTGCCGCGCATCGGCCGCTGAATCTCCATAGTTTTCTTGAAACCTGACGGCAGCGTATCAGCCACCCAGCCGCTATTTGTGGGCGTGATGTCCTTGGCTGTTTCCGCTAGCCTGGGTAAACCTTTACAAGACAACCCCACCGAATCACATTGCTTAATCCAAGATCGATCAATCTTTCCGCCGATTTGCAACTGCGTAAAGGCATATTGTTCTGCCACTTTATTTTTTTCACTCAGTACAGCAGCCTTCAACAGCAAACCCGAATCGGTATGCACCCATATTTTATGCGTGTAGCGCAAATTGTCTTTGGGCTGAAACAAGATAACTTGAGTGTTGTATCCCGCCACCCGCTCCACCCCCAGCAGCTTGGCCTGATAGTTCGCGCTCAATGCGGATAACTGTTCAGGCAACAAAGACGGGAACCTGCTACGCCCTTGCTGACTGCCCGCCTGTACCATTTTGTGGTTGATGTGGTCCCAGACTTGCCCATCATGGTGAATAATTTCACGCTTGGGTCCGTCTAGGCTTTCCAGCTTCTCATATTCGCCGTTCGCTTCAATCACATGAATAACATTTGACGTCTCGACGCGATTATCATATTGATAAACGAACACCCCACTGTAATCGGTCTGATGCCCGGCAAAGGCAACGATCTTAAGCCAATCAAGGCTGACCGGTCTCTCTTCTGCATGGACGTTGGCAACGACAGCCAGCAACAGCCCACAAAATACAACGAGCGACCTCATCGCTATTTTTTCCCTGAATTATTTTTCATCTGGGTTGTTTTTCGCTTGGGTTGTTTTGAAGCGTGACTTCATCGCGGCTGTAGGAAACCGTGCGGATGTAAGATGCACTGCCATTCATATCTGTGCTGGGAGAAAATTCCTGATGCGCGAGCAAATAATCATTGGAGTTAGTCCGGATTTGCATGCTGGCAGGACGCAAAGCAGTCTGTTGCATCGCCATTTGCGGTATCGCCTCGGGGCTAATCTGCAACGACATCCAAGCCACTACCCCAACCGCCGACAGCGAAGCCGCCGCCGACAACGCAAAGGTGCGCATTCTCTGCTTTACCGCATGGCCGCGCGGAGCCAACACGGTAGGCTCATCCTGCAAACGCTCACGCACTTTCGCACTCAAGCCGCAATGTATGTATTCGGGTTGGCGCAGCACATCTCCAATCAGATGATAAACCTCCCAATCCTGGTGTACATCAGAGCCCCGTTTGATATGGTCGAGCAAACTCTCCGCTTCATCCTCAAACAATTCGCCGTCCATCAATACAGAAATTTTCTGTTTCATACCTACCACCTCTTACCCTTACTGGTTTCTAACAACGGGCGCAGATTCTCGGCTACCGCTTCACGCGCCCTGAAAATTCTCGACCGTACTGTGCCGATCGGGCAATTCATCACGCTGGCAATCTCCTCATAACTCAAACCCTCGATTTCACGCAACGTCAACGCACTGCGCAAATCCTCCGGCAATTGCTGCAACGAAGCTTGCACGACATCGACAACCTGTTTGCTCATGAGTTCATTTTCCGGCGTATTTACTTCACGCAACAGACTGGCCTCCTCAAAAGATTCCGATTCCTCCGCGTCAAACGGCGTACTGGTCGGTGCGCGGCGCTTGTTCGCCAACAGGTGATTCTTTGCCGTATTAATGCCGATGCGATATAACCAGGTGTAAAACGCGCTCTCGCCACGGAAACCGGGCAGCGCGCGGTATGCCTTGATAAAAGCCTCCTGCGCGACATCCTCGGCCTCCGCCTGATCTCGCACAAAGCGGGAAATGAGCCGCCCGAGCCTGCGTTGGTACTTGGATACCAGCAAATCAAAGGCGTGCTTATCGCCACGCTGAACGCGCTCTACCAACTGCTGATCGACTTCCCGGTCTGTCATCCCTGACTATTCCAATTATTATTGTGACTGCGCTAGGGTGGAGCCGAAGGTTCCGGGCACCCTGCGGCGTCCCCCTGTGTCAATTCCGTCCAGCCTTCGGCTGGTAACGGATTGCCTGACTTTGTTATGCGGGACTGCGCGACATTGCCCCGCAGCGCAAGTATAACCGCTCCACCCCATCCACGTCAGCTATCAGAGGACATAACCAATGACTTGGCTGATGTTGGCAAAAGCCGCCGACTAAGTCATTGGTTATGTCGTCTGTCTGCTATAGTCCCAAGTCCAAATCTATACACTGGGAACCGAATTGCTGCAATTTGACACACTGATTATCGGCAGTGGCCTGGCCGGCCTGACACTGGCCATCAAGCTGGCCGAACACCAAAAAGTTGGGTTGATCACCAAAAAATCTTTGCTGGATGGCGCAAGCGGCTGGGCACAGGGCGGTATCGCTGCGGTATTGTCCTCCGACGACTCATGGGATGCGCACATCCAGGACACCTTGACCGCAGGCGCGGGGCTGTGCGATGAAGCCGCCACCCGCTATGTTGTCGAGCATGGCAAAGCCGCCATTGATTGGCTGATAGATCAAGGCGTGCCATTCACCAGAGACAGCTCCAGCGATATGGGCTATCACCTCACCCGCGAAGGCGGACACAGCCGTCGGCGCATCATTCATGCAGCCGATGCGACTGGCCACGCAGTTCAAGAGACCCTCGCCGCGCGCGCGCTGCGTCATCCGAACATCACCGTTCTGGAAAACTATATGTCGGTTGATTTGATTACCGGCAAGAAACTGGGGCGGCAGGATAATCGCTGCTACGGCGTTTATGTGCTCAATAGCCTGAGCGATGAGGTCATCACCATCACCGCGCAAAACACCATTTTGGCAACGGGCGGGGCGGGCAAAGTCTATCTCTACACCACCAACCCGGACACCGCGACCGGCGATGGCATTGCGATGGCCTGGCGTGCCGGTTGTCGCGTGGCCAACATGGAATTCGTCCAGTTCCATCCGACTTGCTTGTACCACCCTCACGCGAAATCTTTTTTAATCAGCGAGGCGGTGCGCGGCGAAGGCGGCATCCTGAAACTGCCCGACGGCACACGTTTCATGCCTGGTCATGATGAGCGCGCGGAACTCGCTCCGCGCGATGTGGTAGCCAGGGCGATAGACTTCGAAATGAAAAAGCGCGGGCTGGATTGCGTCTATCTGGACATCTCGCATCAGTCGGTCGAGTTTCTTCAGGAGCACTTCCCGACCATTTATGCGCGTTGCCTGTCACTGGGCATCAACATCAGCAAAGAAGCTATCCCGGTAGTTCCCGCAGCGCACTATACCTGCGGTGGGGTCGTCGCCGACTTGCACGCGCGCACCGATGTAGAAAATCTGTATGCGGTGGGAGAAACGGCCTACAGCGGATTGCACGGGGCCAATCGGCTGGCCAGCAATTCGCTGCTGGAATGTCTGGTATTCGCGGACGCCGCAGTCCGCGACATTTTGAGCAAGCCGCACCACGCATCCCCCCCCCTGCCTGCCTGGGATGAAAGCCGCGTGACGGACGCGGACGAGCAAATCGTCATCTCGCACAACTGGGCCGAATTACGGCACTTCATGTGGGACTATGTGGGCATCGTGCGCACCAACAAGCGCCTGCAACGTGCCCAACACCGCATCCAGTTGTTGCAGGACGAAATCAACGAGTATTACGCCAACTTCCATATCAGCTCTGACTTGCTGGAGTTGCGCAATCTGGTGTTGAACGCCGAATTGATTGTGCAAAGCGCCTTGTTGCGTCACGAAAGTCGCGGATTACATTTCAGCAAGGACTATCCGGGGTCGTTGGCCAATCCACAGCCAACCATACTATTTCCAAACTTGAACCTCAACCCCTTGCCTTAGACTGGCATAGAAGATGGTGAGGTTGATAAGTATGCCGCTAGATGAACTTCAGGTGAACGCAAAACTCACGAAACGCACCTGTACGCATCGCATCCGCAAAGATAACGCGGGAAACCAGTAGGCGATGTCCTTCCAACCTCACGCACAACACGACGAAATAAGGACTAACGACGGTCTGGTTCGCGACTTGGCCGAGAAAGCCGGATCCATCTCGGGCGATAACCGACACAGCATTTTGATCGAGCGAAATCTCATGCCATGAATCCGGGAAGAGTAGCAGAGCGTCGCGCGCCAGATAATAAAACAGACTCAGAGAAATCAGCAGGAACATCATCAGTTTGACCGGCAATGGCATGGCGGTCGCATACACCACGGCCGCAACTATCATGTGCAACAGTAACAGCGACACAGCAAAGCGTAGCGAAGGCTTAACCGGGTGTGGCAAAATTGCTGCACTTGGCATGTTTTTGAAACTGGAAATTTGTAACTGGAAATTTGCAACTGGAAAAATAAGTTAGAAAACAAAAAACAAGATAATTCCCAACAACACCAATAGCCCAATGATAACCAGCAGCAAATTCCCGCCACGGGATTGAATCAAAGGTTCCGCCAGGCTTTGATGTGCGATATGTCGAGGTTGGGCAGGTGATACTGAACCGGCAGCCAAGGCCGCCCGCCCCGCCTGACTGATGGATTCCGCACTCGGGCGAGCCATATTGAAAGTTTTGGACAACTCGTCGACATCTTCACTGGTGGCAGTCAGCGCCGCCAGCCTCATGGTCGCTACCGATGAATCAAATGCTTTAGATAATCCCACATGCGACGCTGATATAGCCTCTTCCTCGCCCGTCCCCATCCGCCCGGTAATATCGATAGCGTCCGGCAATTTTTTTTCGCCACCGACGAGGGGCTTCGATAAATCCACCTGTTGACCGGAACGCGGCAGGGTGTCGCGACAGGTAAGTAAGTCAACGGCAAAATCCTTGGCATTCTGGTAACGATCCTCCAACTTCTTGGCCAAGGCTTTGGCCATGATAAAATTGACCATTTCCGGCACAGCCGGATTCAGCGTGTTGGGTGGTGGAGGTACTGCATTCAAGGTCTGATACATGATGGCGTTGACGTTCTCGCCATTAAAGGGGGCTTGCCCGGTCAGCATTTCGTAGAACATCACGCCCAGAGAAAAAATATCCGAACGCTGATCTATCGATTTGCCCATCACCTGCTCGGGCGACATGTATTTGGGCGAACCAAGCACCATACCGGTTTGGGTGCGCACCGAAGAGGAGGCCATGCGCGCAATGCCGAAGTCGGTAATTTTTACGTGCCCATCACGTATCACCATAATATTCGAAGGCTTGACATCGCGATGCACGATGTCATGTTCGTGCGCATATGCCAACCCTTGCGCTACCTCGGCTACGATGTTCAACACCTGGTCAACGAGCAATAATGCACCCTCGTTCATAATGTCGCGCAACTCGCGACCCTCCAAAAACTCCATGGCAATATAAGCAACATCGCCACTCTTGCCCACATCATAAATGGTCACAATATTCGGATGATTGAGACGGCCAGCCGCCTTGGCCTCCTGATAGAAGCGCCCCTCATATTCTTCTTTTTCATCCATTGCCAGGCCGAGGTTGATGGTCTTGATCGCAACCACGCGATCAATCAGCGGATCCTTGGCCTTATAGACCACACCCATCGCACCTTGACCAAGCTCGCCCAGCACCTCATAGCGCCCCAGCTGGCTAATCATTGTGTTCACCCGAATGAGTCTTTATTGCCATATTCATTTGTATAAACTCGATAACCATGCAAATTTTCACTAATTACAAAGCCTGGGCTTAATATGCACCGTTTTACCCGAACTGAGCGCGACACTCTGCGTAAAAATACCTCTGCTTGTATGACTCACAATCACGCTATGTTTGCCTGGCAGAACCGCTACGGTTAATGGCAAAGAACCGACGCGGCCCTTCCTGATACCGTCTACGAACACCTCGGCTCCCTCTATACAAGTGACTGAAATATAGGTGTCTGCGCTACCGCCTGATGTCGCAACGGCCGCATTATTTTCAATATCATTTTTATTTATTATCTTTGCCTGACTCCCCGAATGTTTTGATTTGTCTTCGAGTTTATTCTGGGGCTTATCAAGTTTATCCTTGGAAAATTTATCCTTGGAAAATTTATCCTTGGGTATTTCCGTTGCGTTTTTGCTCTCAACATTCTTTTTAATTCCCGGTTTTGGCACGGTCGGGGAATGCGCCGGAATTGCGCTTTTTGTGTTGGCATCTGAGCCTGCCGGAACAGACGCCACAGGCGCAACTGCCAAACCAGCCGGAACAGACGCCACGGGCGCAACCGCCAAACCAGGTTGAGTTGTTTTTACTGCCTGCTCGCCCATCCCGGTTGGCGTAGCTGGAGCTTCACCAAGCCGCGCCAGATTTATCAGTAACGCAATGAGCAGCAACAAAGGAACGGCGACGACTGCAACATACCACACGCGCTGCCTGGATTCTGCCTGCCGAAAACGGACAATGACAAGATCGATCAAGGCATCCAGTCTTGTGGCGGCCGAACGCCAAACCGTTTTGGCGCGCTGCATTGCTCCGGCCCATGTGCTTTCAACCTGCTCGGTAACCACTGGTGAGGTTGTTCCCCGACGCGTCGTTTTATCACCCGGATAACCTATCGCATACACCTCGTGTTCGCGCACATGCTTGTCGGTGCGCGAACCTTGGTAGTGAAACATCCCGGCATACTGCGGTGAAAGACGCGAGACCGCATCGTAATAAGAACGCGACACGAGTATCTGGGCGACATCCGCAAAGCCCATTACACGCTGCGCGACGTTGATTCCATCGCCCACGATATTGGGCTGGCCGTTGATATCTCTGACCAGGCGCACCGGACCAAGATTAATCCCCATGCGAACCAGCAGGGGATGATCCACATCAGGTCTTTCATTGAGAAAACTTTCACGCAAGCTGAGTGTCGCTTTTAAAGCGTCTTCAACATCCCCGAGGAAATTGATAGCCGCGCCGTCGCCAGTATCCAGAATGATCCGGTCAGTCATAGGCACGTCGCAAATAGCTGCGGAAAGATAGCTGTTAAACCTATCCTTCAGCGAAATTTGTCCAGCTACAGACTTCTTGGAATATTCCACAATATCCAAGAACAGCACACTGCACATAATGGTCTTGTTATCGCGCTCTTCCATTTAAATTTCCAGTAACTCGGCGTCCGCCGTTATCTCCCATACTTCGACTGTATTGTTAGCCGAACATACCCTTGTAGATTCTAGTGGTAGTCAGTGTTTTACACCAGATTTACTTTTCTTCCCGGTTATTGGTGCGGCACGCCTGGCAGCTCTCGCTGCAACGTCAGTATGGCGTCCTGTTTTTTCGGATTGCGCCTGGTCAGGCTGGCGAGTGGCGGGCGAGTCCTGCTGCGATTCATCGCTGTCAGCGGTGATTCCTACCCAATCCAACACTTGTGCCACCTCACCCTCACCCAATTCGGTTGTCATACCCCGCTTCAAGCGCGGCGGCAAGTTGATTATACCAAAACGTATGCGCATCAGCCGGCTCACCGGCAGACCCAGCGTGTCAAAAGTACGGCGCACCACGCGGTTGCGGCCCTCCTTGAGCATCACGCGATACCAGTGATTAAATCCTTCGCCTCCTTGATCCTCGAGTTTTTCAAACTTCACCAGCCCGTCTTCCAATTCAACACCCTGTTTGAGTGCCAGATTCATCTGCGCTTCGGTCAATGTCCCTTGCACCCGCACCGCATATTCGCGCTCCACCTCAAAACGTGGATGCATCAGCCGATTCGCCAACTCACCGGAAGTAGTAAAAATCAGCAGGCCACTGGTATTAAAATCCAGTCGCCCAATCGCGATCCATTTCTGGCCGCGCAACTTGGGTAATTTATCAAACACACTGGTGCGTTTCCCTGGATCATCGCGACTGACGATTTCACCTTCCGGCTTGTGGTACAGAAGCACCCGTGCGGCGTGATCTCTTTCCCCCACGCGTATGGTGCGACGCTCCGCTTTCACCAAGTCGCCTTCCACCACCCGCATTCCCAAGGTCGCCGGTTCGCCGTTTACGCTGACACGCCCGGTAGTGATCCATTCTTCCATCATGCGGCGTGAACCGAATCCAGCTTGGGCTAATACCTTCTGTAATTTTTCGCCGTGCAACTTTTCGTCAGGCAATTTCTCATCGGCAAGGGGGTCATGAGCCAAGGTTTCATGAGGAAGCGCTTTGACATTTTTCTTCATGCTATTACTTCGCGCCGCTCTAACACGGCTTGCGCCAGCGTACCGCTATCCACCTGTTCCAGTTCGCCACCCACCGGTAAACCACGCGCAATGCGCGACACTTTCACGCCTTGTGATTGCAGCAAGGTGGCCAAATAATGCGCTGTGGCATCACCTTCCACGGTGAAGTTGGTCGCCAGAATCACTTCAGCCAATATTTTTTCATAGGGATGTTCCCGTACGCGCCTGACGAGACGCTCAAGATGCAACTCTTTTGCTCCTATGCCATCCAGCGGCGACAGCCTTCCCATCAACACAAAATACAGGCCACGATAACATTGCGTTTGTTCCATCATCAGCAAGTCGGCAGGCATTTCGACCACGCACAACAAACCGGCATCGCGTTTGGGTGATGCGCATAAACCGCACATTTCATGTTCAGAAAAATTATTGCACTTGCTGCAGTGCTGGATATTGGCAACAGCCATCTCCAGCGCCTGTGCCAAATGTCGCGCTCCCAAGCGGTCACGCTGCAGCAAATGATAGGCCATACGCTGCGCGGATTTTGGCCCTACCCCAGGCAAGCAACGCAATGCAGCAATCAACTCGTCAAGATGCGAAGGAATTACCAGAGGAGAAGACATCAGAATGGCAACTTCATCCCGGGCGGCAAGCCCATTCCAGAAGTAAATCCACTCATGCGCTGCTGGGAAGTAAGTTCCACTTTTTTTAACGCATCGTTGATGGCCAACACGATCAAATCTTCCAGCATCTCCTTGTCATCGGCAAACACGCTGTCATCCAGCACCACCCGGCGCACCTCATGCCCACAGGTCATGGTCACTTGAACCATGCCGGAACCCGCCTGACCTTCCACTTCCACAGTTGCCAATTCAGCCTGCGCCTTCTGCATATTTTGCTGCATTTGCTGGGCTTGCTTCATCATTCCGCCCAATCCGCCCTTCATCATTTTTATATCCTCCTAAGCTTGCTGTATTGGTTTAATCGATTCCGCTATCAGATTAGCATCCAACTCTGCTTGCGCCTCACGCACAAAGCTATCCTGCGCAATCGAATCACTCGCCTGCTGCTGCTTGAGTTGTTTGCTCTGCTGTTCTATCGCCGCAGGGGTTGCGGTTGCTGCCTCGGTTTTGCCCAGCACGATATTCAGTTTCATCGGCTTGGCAAAATAATCGGTCAGCGCATCCTGCAATTTCTCGGTTGCCATTTTGCTGGTTTGCAAATGTTTATGCTCTTGCGACAAACACAGGGTAATTTGCCGATCTGAAAAACTTTGCAACACGCAGTGTTTGGCCAATTGTTGCGCCATACCTTGCACATTCAACTGCGTTAACATTACGCCCCAGTCCAGCTGATTACCTGACACGACCTCTCCACTTGAAGATTGGCTGATTGCAGCAGGCTCTGCCGAGGCATGTGTCTGACTGAGTGGAGCAACTTTACTGCCTGCCACACCAAGGTGGCCGGCCAAAATAGTTTTCGCACTGGGTTGCACGGCAGCAGCAGGCGCAGCCAATATCGGCTGCGCCATGCCCTTGGCAGGTGTAAAAGCCAACATCCGCAGCAATGTCATGGTAAAGCCGGCATATTCATCCGGGGCCAAATCGATTTCGTCACGCCCATGAATAGCGATCTGATAATACAATTGCACTTCTTCTGCGCTAAACACCTGCGCCAGTTCCAGTAAACGCGCGCGCTCCGGTTCATCGTCCGCAACCGCCTGCGGCACGGTTTGTGCCAACGCGATACGATGCAACAATGTGGCCAACTCTTGCAATGCTGTATCAAACGCTACACTGCGAGCGGACATATTGTCGGCAATGTCGAGTAGCCCAGTACCGTTCTGGTCACGCAATGCCGCCAGCAAGTCGAACAAATAACCTTGGTCTATCGCACCCAGCATGACGCGCACCACCGCTTCATCTACTTCGCTCCCAGCAAAAGCAATCGCCTGGTCCAACAAACTCAGCGCGTCGCGCATACTGCCCTGCGCGGCTCGCGCGATCAAACTGACTGCGGCAGGCTCAAAGGCAATCTGCTCTTGCTCCAGCACATACTGCAAGTGTGCGGCAATCAATGCGGGCGGAAGTTGCTTCAGGTTGAACTGCAGGCAACGCGACAATACCGTGACGGGGATCTTCTGCGGGTCAGTGGTGGCAAGAATGAATTTCACATGCCCCGGCGGTTCTTCCAGCGTCTTCAACATCGCGTTGAAGGCTGACTTGGACAGCATGTGCACTTCGTCGATGATATACACCTTGAAGCGTCCGCTGCTCGGCGCATACAAGGCACTTTCCAGCAATTCGCGCATGTTGTCGACTTGTGTGTTGGACGCAGCATCCAGTTCAATCAGATCCACGAAACGTCCGCTATCGATTTCCCTGCAGGCACTACATTCACCACATGGCGTGGCAGTGATACCGGTCACACAATTCAGCGATTTGGCAAAAATACGCGCTATGGTGGTCTTGCCCACGCCGCGCGTGCCGGTGAACAGATAGGCATGATGCAGGCGATTCTGTGTGAGTGCATTGCTTAACGCGCGAACGACGTGCTCCTGCCCCGCCAGTTGCGCGAAAGTTTTGGGACGCCATTTGCGTGCAAGAACAGTTGTAGCTGACAAGTTACACCACGGTAGAAATAATAGGCAAATCGAACCCGATTGAACTTGATTCTTTAATTCTGTCTATTGATACCGCCATTGAATAAATGTTGATAGCGATGTTTTTCATGGCCGCTCCACGTTCGAAATAGGAGGCGAGCCTTACCCCCGGCACTTGCAGTAAGTAGCTGTGGCTGCTTCCTTCCGGACCTGACCAGATTCACCACCCTGCAATGCGGGGAGACCCGCCAATTCATTGAAAGCACTGCATATGCTACTTGTGCGCCGAATTGCTGTGACGCGCGCTCACTAAGTCCTGCCATACCTGCTCAGGTATGGCTCGTCCTTCGTTGCGCTGCTCCTTGCACTTCAAGCTGCTCGTTACGCTTCTGCAAAGCTTCTGAAAATCTGTTACTAAATAATGCGTCCATCGATCATGCGCCAACGTCATTTCGGTGCACTTATCCATTCGTGTCGCAGCGGTCGGGCAGGCAGGCAGGCTCAATGAGCTCATCGCACACCAAATCAACTGACCCGACATAATAATTGAAGCGGTTAGTAAAATCCACGCTAGGCAGCAATTTTCACCGTACCTCAACCCTCGGTAATGCGTCTATGCCACGCATCGCGCCCGGCCAACAATCCAGTTGACGAATGATGGTCAAGACAAACCTAGCGTAAAGTGACTGAAGCGATTATGGCATCAATGCAAGCAGCGTCAATTCGAATCAAATGATAGCACTTGTGTGATGCGCTTAACCTAAATTTCGGAGCGGGTAATAACAATGCTTAATGGCACAATTTCAATATGACAGAAAAAGGGACTTAGAGATTATCTAAGCCCTTATTATTTGGTGGGCCGTGAAAGATTTGAACTTTCGACCAATGGATTAAGAGTCCACTGCTCTACCAACTGAGCTAACGACCCATGCTGATACAAACATCAAAAACGGCGCGCATTATCGGAAATGCCCGTTGCTTTGTCAAAGCAATCCCGTTGCGAAAACACGCTTGAAACAACAACGCCCTCACAAGGAGGGCGTTGTTGTTTGTAAGGAGTCTGACGATGACCTACTTTCGCATGGGTAATCCACACTATCATCGGCGCGGAGCCGTTTCACTGTCCTGTTCGGGATGGGAAGGA
>JAYVKW010000111.1:0-6651 GCA_043768015.1 Gallionella sp. | reverse complement strand
CCGGCAAGACCAAGCTGCCGGCAGCGAAGAGCGAAGACGACAAACGCCAGGAGGCGCTCGATTTCATCGTCGAGACCGTCGAGGCATTGATCGCCGAGCGCGGCTCGGATGAAAAGATCTGGGGCTCGATGGTCAAGACCACTATGCAGCGGCGCAAGCCGGGGTTTACCGAATCGTCTTACGGCTATCGCTCGTTCAAGGAATTGGTGGAAGACGCGCACAGCCACAAACTGCTGATGGTGGTGCGTGACGAGAAGTCGGGGCAATACACCATTCGTTTGCCTGCGGCCGACTAATAATTTGGCGCAGCTGTGGCACTTGATCCGCATGGACGGGTGAATCCGGACAAGGTTATTTGAAAAACTGAACGTCATTCCCGCCTGATGAAACAACGGGTGAAACTACTAGCCATCTGACTAGGCTGCCCAAAAATGACAGCCAAGTCGCTGATTATAAGCCGCAAGCGGCAAGTCGATGGTTATATCGCACTGCGCCAAGACTGTCCGAAGAGCGGGTATCTGGCGACGTACTTCCTGCGTATGCGGAGGGTGCTGCAACCCAACACCCGCAACTCACTTTACATCGCAATGATTCGTTATCTTTGCAAACTCCATCACGTTCAAATTCTCGGCACGTAGCTGGGCATTGATACCCAGTTTTTCAAAGTCTGTTTCATCCAAATAACTGCGCAGAGTATTGCGCAATGTTTTCCGGCGTTGTCCGAAGGCTGTTCTGACAATTGCGGCAAACAGCCTTTCATTGCGCACCACGATTTCGCTGGCGGGCAGCGGGGTCATGCGCACTATGGCGGAATTTACTTTGGGTACTGGGCGGAAAGATTCGGGCGGCACATCGAGCAGCTTTTCCATCTGGAAACGGTATTGCAGCATCACCGACAGCCTCCCGTATGCGGGCGTGGAAGGCCCTGCCACCATGCGCTCGACCACTTCGTTTTGCAGCATGAAGTGCATGTCGAGTATGCGCTCGGCATAGGCGGCGAAGTGGAACAGCAACGGCGAAGAAATGTTGTAAGGCAAATTGCCGACGATACGCAATGGTGCGGGCAGCGTCGCGAGATCAAACGCCAATGCGTCTCCGGCATGAATGGTCAATTTGGCATGGGTGGTAGGGTGCGCTGTGCGCACCATGGTGCGTGGAACGCACCCTACGTTTGCTTGCGGATAATCATGCTCCAACTGCGCGATGATGTCGCGGTCGATCTCCACCACATGCAGATGATTTAATTTTTTCAGCAACGGGCGGGTTAACGCGCCCAGGCCCGGTCCGATCTCGACCATATTGTCTTCCGGCTCGGGACGGATGGCAGCAATGATGTCGCCGATGATTTGTTCATCGACGAGAAAATTTTGGCCAAACTTTTTTTTGGCCTTATGCACGGTACATTTGTTCGTGTTGCGCCAACTCATATTTCGACATCTGGGCGGCGAGCTTGATCGCTTCCAGCAGGCTGCCGCTATCGGCTTTTCCGGTTCCCGCCAAGTCCAGTGCCGTGCCGTGATCCACCGAAGTGCGAATGATGGGCAGTCCGAGCGTGACGTTCACACCCTGTCCGAAGCTGGCGTGTTTCAACACCGGCAGGCCCTGATCGTGATACATGGCAAGCACGCAGTCGCACTGTGCCAGTTTGTGCGGCGTAAATAAGGTATCGGCAGGCAGCGGGGCACTGACGTTCATACCCTCGGCGCGCAATTTATCCAGCACCGGAATCATCACCTCGATTTCTTCGCGCCCCAGATAACCGCCCTCGCCCGCATGTGGATTCAAGCCTGCCACCAAAATACGCGGCTGCGCGATGCCGAAACGTTGCCGCAAATCGTGTTGAATGACGCGCAGCACGTCTTCAAGCAATGCTGTGGTGATCGCCGCAGGCACATCTCTCAGAGCAAGGTGGGTGGTGGCCAATGCCACGCGCATTCCGCCGCCGACCAGCATCATCACCACCAGCCTCGTGCCGGTTTGTTCGGCGAGAAATTCGGTGTGTCCGGTGAAAATGATGCCCGCATCGTTGATGATGCCCTTGTGCACCGGTGCGGTGACCATGCCGGAGAACTCACCGTGTCCTTGCCCATTACCTTGGCAGCCTTGCACAGCACGGCGCAACGTCGCCAGTACGTATTCGCTATTGGCCGCATTCAGCACACCGGGATGGCATTCCACAACAAGCGGCACATGGATAACCGTCAGGGTATTGGGCTGACTAACACTTTCTTTTGAGGCCAAAAAATCGCGCACATGCAAGGCGATGCCGAGTCGCGCGGCGCGTTGTTGCAACAAATTTTTATCGGCGATGACGACGAAGGGAATTTCGGGGGGCGCAACAGCAAGCTGCACACACAGGTCGGGGCCTATGCCTGCCGGTTCACCAGCGGTAATCACTAATGGCGCGGAAAGCGCAACAGCATTCACGGGCTACTTGATCTCTTCAAGACGATATTCGATGAACGCCCGGTCACGCAACTGGCGCAGCCAGTCCTGGTACTGTTCGTCCGACTTGAACGTGCCGATGGCAAGGCGTGCTTGTTGGCGTTTTTGTTGCTGACTGACATCGGTATTGCGCCGCTCCAACACCTGAATCAGATGCCAGCCAAATTGTGACTGCACCACCCCCATTTGCCCGGGTTGCAGCTTGTTCATCGCCCCCTCAAATTCCGGCACGGTCTGCCCCGGGGAAAGCCAGTCCAGATCACCGCCCTGTTGCGCGCTGCCATCCTGTGAATATCGTTTTGCCTGTTCGGCGAAATCCGCACCGGCTTCGATGCGCTGCTTGATTTCCATGATGCGTTTTTTGGCTTCCGCTTCCGGCACGATCTCGCTGGTCTTGATCAGAACATGCCGCGCACGGGTTTGCGTAATGACCACCGGCGCATTACTGCTACGCTTTTCCATCAGCCTGAGAATGTGAAAACCGCTCGGGCTGCGCAACACCGAAGAGGTTTGGCCGGGTTGCATATTTTGCAACTCGTTCATAAACAGCGGGGGAATGCTATCCCCGGACCGCCAACCCAAATCGCCGCCCTTCAGCGCGTCCTTGGCATCTGAAATGCCTGCCGCCACTTGCGCAAAATCTGCGCCGCCCTGCAATTTGCTCAATGCCTGCTCGGCCCGTTCGCGCGCGGCTTGAATTTTCTCCGCGCTTGCCTGCTCCGGCACCACCACCATAATATGCGCGAGGTGGAACTCCTCCCCCGCGCTGCCGATTCTGGCCTTGTTGGCGAGATAGTTGTCCACCTCGCCTTCACTGATGACGAGCTTGCTTTCAACTTCGCGCTCGCGCAAACGCGTGGAGATGATTTCGCCGCGAATTTCTTCGCGGAATTTCCTGTAATCCACGCCATCCGCTTCCAGCTTGGCGCGGAATTCGGCCGATGACGGGAAGTCGTTCTGCTGCGCGATGCGCGTAATCGCCAGATTCAACTGCGTATCGTCCACGCGCACCCCGCTTTCCCTGGCATATTGCTGTTGCAGCAGATCTGTGATCATGCGTTCCAGAATTTGTCTTTCCAGCACATCCGCTGCGGGCAACGGCGTATCCTGTTTTTGCAATTGGCGCACCACCTCCCGCACACGGTCATCCAGCTCGTAACGGGTGATCACGTCATCGTTGACCACCGCAACCACCGCATCAATCTTCGCGACTTGTTTCTGCGGATCGGGCTGTTGCGGATCGGGGGTCGACCGAGTATTGGCAGCATACGCAGCTTGCGCCGAGAACAACGCACACCACGTCATCAAGATTTTTATTCGCATCATTTTTCTTTCGGTTATCAACGCAAAACTTGCGCGGGTTGAATGGCAGTTTTGTCGTTCAATTTGGTATATCCGGGCACGCTTTGCTTGAGCAGACCCAATGGATCCATACCCACTTGAACAAAGTCACTCAGCTCGAGTTGCACGAAAAAAGTGGTATTGGATTGTTGCGTTGCGGTGACAAAGTGTTGCGCCACAAGCCGCAGCATCCAGCAGTCTTGATTATACTCAAGGCCGCCTATCGTCTCCAGGATTCGGGAATCCTGCAGCGAATAGTTCCAGCGCCCCACCGCATGCCAACGACTGGACAGCGGCCATTGTGTGGAAACGTCGACCTGGCGCAAGGTGTTGCGCGTGAAGCGATACCCCAGATTAAGCACCTTGCCGACTTCGGGACGATAGCTCGCAGCAATATTGTAACGTTGCGTATGCGATTGATTCGGATCGAACTGAAACTCGCTGTCCAATGACCAATGCCGGGTCGCGCGACCGGCGAGCGCCAGCAAAATATCCGACTTGTTGGTCGTCGCCGCAGGGGTGATCAGATTCACCTGGGGGGCGCTGAAACTGACCCGCTCGCCGATCATTATTTTCAGGTGCTCCAGTCCATTCCCTTGCTCCAACAGGCGCGAGGTCATCGCCAGCGTGAGGTGATTGGCATCGCCGACACGGTCGCTGCCGAAGAAACGGTTTTCTGTGAACATCTGGGTAAAATTGAAATCGGCTTGTGCCGAGTCGAAATTCGGCAATAGCGTTTGATCCTTGTAGGGCACATACACATAAAAGGCGCGCGGCTCCAGGGTCTGCACATAATCATTGTTGAATAGATTCCCCTCGCGCTCGAAGGCAACACCACTGTCCACACTCAAAATAGGCAAGGTGCGCGAAGCATTTTGAAACGGGGAAGTATTCGGCGGCACAGGGGTATTATTCGTACCAATCGCATAATACGTGCTGTGTAACGCCACCTTGGGTGTCACATAAAATGCCGGCTGGCTCACCAACGGATAGCTGATGCTGGGGTTAAGTACCATGCGTCTGGCATTCACTGCGGTGGGATGGCTGAAATCCACATATTCGCCTGCAAAAACGATGTTCGCATCGGCATAGCTTTGCCGGGCGTTGAGCGTCAATTGTGGCAAACGAGTGTAAGGTACGACTATCGGTGCGGCGGGATCTTGCAAGGTCTGGTAGTGTTGCGCACGCGCCACAGCCGTCCACCAGCCCGCGTTATACTGGAGCCCCCCCTCCTGCAGCAAATTGGCCTGCGAAGTGGCATTGACCGCATCGCCCAAATCGCGGAAATAGTCATTGTCCCCAACACGGGTGAAATTCACATAGCCATTCAAACTGCTCGCCAGTGCTTGATTATGCTTTAACGTCAAACGCGCACGGCTACGTTTTGCTATTGCGTCGTTGGGTAGCACATCCACATGCAACTCGCCGCCATAACTGGGCTCCAGATAACGAAATTCGTTGTTAAACATCAAGCCGCGCTTGGTCATCGCGCGCGGGGCAAGCGTCGCATCAAAGTTGGCCGCAATGTTCCAGTAATAGGGCAGCGTCACTTCGCTACCGCCCTTGACCGTGCCGCCAAAAATCGGGGCCAGAAATCCCGACTTGCGCTGGCTATTTAGCGGGAAATCCATCCAGGGTGAATATAAAATTGGAACCCCTTTAAACTCGACCGATGCGCTGTGGGCTACCCCGACCTGCCGATCACGATCGATCTCCAGCAACCCCATTTTCATCTGCCAATCCTGATTCCCCGCCGGACAAGTGGTGTAGGTGGCGTTGTCCAGGCTGTAGTGTTGGCGATCTTGAATATGAAGCATATCCGCTGAACCGCGCGCATCATTTTCTTTTAAGTAAAATTGCGGCTGTTCCATCGCGCCATTGCTTTTTTCCATATTGAACAACAGGTGCGGCCCGTTCATGGTATTGCCATTTTGCTCCAATATCACCGCACCTCGCGCATCGACCTCATGGGACCGTTGGTTGAATAGCAAGCGATCCGCACGAATCGACTGCCCGCCTTGGCGCAACGTCGCATCTCCACTCGCCTCGATTTGATCTTTCGCTTTCCCTACCAGGCTATCCGCTTCAATGACGGTGGCACTCTCTGGAGCAGCCTCCGTCTGTGCCGGAAAATTTTTATCCGAACGCAAATCGGGCAAGGCTGCGCCTGCGTCAGCATGATGTGCAAAGCAAAGCAGCCAGAACACGAAAGGATATTTGAATCGAAACCGCATAACGCGCAGCAAATAGTAAGGTGATAAACTCTCGCTAGTTTAACATTAAGTCCTTACCCGAGCCCTATATGCAACGCGTGCAACAGCTTACTGAATGGCTGCATAGCCAATTCCCCAATGGTCATTTTACGCTTGCTCCGGCCTCAGCCGATGCCAGCTTCCGCCGCTATTTCCGCGTCACGTTTGCGGACGGTAAAACCCGTATCGTGATGGATGCCCCGCCGCAGCACGAGGACTGCCGGCCCTTCCTGCACGTAGCCAAATTATTCGAGAATGCCGGAACGCATGTGCCGCATGTTTATGCGCATGACCTCAAACAAGGCTTTCTGCTGCTGTCCGACCTTGGCAACACCACTTATCTGCAAGCTTTGTGCGGGGGGGATGCCAACGCGGCGCGCGAACTGTATGGTGCAGCCACCGACGCGCTGATCAAAATCCAGCTTGCCTCGCGCGACAACGAATTGCCTCTTTATAACGAAGCCCTGCTGCTGCGCGAGATGCGCCTGTTTCCGGAGTGGTACATCGGCAAACATTTGAATGCCACGCTCAGCGAAGCGCAAAACGCCAAACTGGAAACCGTCTTCGCGCGCATCATCGCCAACAACCTCGCCCAGCCGCGCGTCTATGTGCA
>JAYVKW010000110.1:0-4453 GCA_043768015.1 Gallionella sp. | reverse complement strand
CGTGGTTTGAATGGTCGTTCGTTTGATGGGCGCGGCAACTACAGCATGGGCGTCAAGGAGCAGATTATTTTTCCGGAAATCGAGTACGACAAAATCGACGCGATTCGAGGCATGGACATTACCATCACAACTACCGCGAAAACCGACGCTGAGGCGCGCGCGCTGCTGATGGCATTCAATCTACCGTTGCGGACTTGAGGAGCGAATAATGGCGAAGTTATCAGTGATACTGCGTGGTCAAAATCGCGAACTGATGGTGAAGAAATTCGCTGCACGTCGTGCGCAGATCAAAGCCAAATTGCAGAGCCCCAAGACCAGCGATGAAGAGCGTGATGAGTTGCGAAAGAAATTGCAGTCATTGCCGCGCGATGCAAGCCCAGTTCGTTTGCGCAATCGCTGTCGCATCACCGGCCGACCGCACGGGGTATATCGTAAGTTTGGTTTAGGGCGTAACAAGTTACGTGAAGCTGCCATGCGTGGGGATATCCCAGGTCTGGTTAAAGCGAGCTGGTAAAGCATCTCCTTAGGAGTTCAAAAAAGCATGTGTATGACTGATCCAATTAGCGACATGTTGACCCGCATTCGCAATGCGCTAGGCGCAAACAAGCCTGATGTCACCATGGGTGCATCGAAGCTTCGTCAGTCGATTGCAAAGGTTCTGTTGGAAGAAGGCTTCATTGGAGGCTATTCAGTTAATGGTACGGGTGCCAAGGCGGAGCTTAATGTCGTGTTGCGCTACCACGAAGGTAAGCCCGCGATCGAAAAAGTGCGACGTATTAGCACGCCGGGTTTGCGCGTGTATTGCGGCAAAGACAAATTGCCAAAAGTTATGGGTGGGTTGGGAATTGCGTTGGTTTCCACTTCGGCAGGAATTATGACCGACCGTGCCGCGCGCAAGCTCGGGCACGGCGGCGAAGTTTTGTGTTACGTACAGTAACGGAGCATCTATGTCGCGAGTTGCCAATCAACCGATTTCAATTCCCAAAGGCGTGGACGTTAACATTAACGGCCAATCCGTGACGGTGAAGGGACCTAAGGGCACGCTTCAGTATGCTGTGCCTGGTGAAGTTAAAGTTACACAAGATGGCGACGTTTTGTCGTGTGTGTATGCTGCTGAGCAGGGTAATGCCAACGCGCTTGCCGGGACGACGCGCGCGAATTTGAACAACTGCGTGCGCGGAGTCAGCCAGGGTTTTGAGAAAAAGTTGGAGTTAGTCGGTGTTGGATACCGCGCCCAGGCGCAGGGAAAAAAGCTTAATCTTACATTGGGTTTTTCTCATCCTTTGGATTTTCCAGTACCCCCGGGCATTACGATTGAAACCCCGAGTCAAACTGAAATCCTGATTAAAGGTATCGACCGCCAGCAGGTTGGGCAAGTCGCGGCGGTTATTCGCGGCTATCGTCCGCCTGATGCATACAAGGGCAAGGGCGTTCGCTATTCCAATGAGGTGATTGTGTTGAAGGAAGCCAAGAAGAAGTAGTCATCTCGCCGTATTTGACGGTGATTGTGCGTTATTGGTTTGTTTTGTTATTACCACTATCGCGCTCAATAAATTTTGCGGCGCGATATCGCTGAGTTTGTGAGGCTTGAGGCTATGGATAAGAAAGAATCACGTATGCGTCGCGCACGTCGTACGCGCGCCAAGATTCGCGAGATGGGTGTGTATCGGTTATCAGTGCATCGGACTTCGCAGCACACCTATGCGCAGGTGCTCGCGCCGAGTGGCAGTGAAGTGGTCGCCTGCGCTTCAACGTTAGAGAAACATGTGCGTGATGTATTAGTCACCGATGGCGTGACACACAGCGGCAATGTCAAGGCTGCGGCAGTGGTGGGCAAATTACTCGCTGAGCGCGCAAAATTAAAGGGCGTAACCAGTGTCGCTTTTGATCGCTCTGGGTTTAAGTACCATGGCCGTGTGAAAGCATTGGCCGACGCCGCTCGGGAAGTTGGGTTGCAATTTTAAAGGTTAGTTTGGCGCATCACGTCGCAGGACAAAGGTAGAACGCTATGGCGAGTATCGAATCCAGTAAAAACGATGGCTTCATCGAGAAATTAATTGCAGTCAATCGCGTATCCAAAACCGTAAAGGGCGGTCGCCAATTTGGCTTCGCGGCGCTGACGGTGGTCGGCGACGGCAAGGGCAATGTTGGTTTCGGTCGCGGTAAGGCGCGCGAGGTTCCAGTTGCCGTTCAAAAGGCTATGGAGCATGCGCGCAAAAATATGTGCAAAATTTCGCTCAATGGGAAGACGTTGCAATATCCGATCACAGCTGCGCACGGTGCTGCGAAGGTTTATATGCAACCTGCCTCTGACGGTACCGGCATCATTGCGGGCGGTGCGATGCGCGCAATCTTCGAAGCGGTCGGTGTCAGCGACGTGTTAGCCAAGTGTATTGGTAGCAACAATCCAATTAATGTCGTGCGGGCAACCATGCAAGGCTTGCAACATATGGCCTCACCCGATGACGTTGCCGCCCGACGCGGCAAGTCAGTGAAGGATATCTTGGAATAAGCCATGGCTACCCCAAAAAAAATGCTCAAAGTAACTTTGATCCGCAGCACAGCGGAAAAGATTCCATCGCATAAAGCCTGTGTTGCTGGTTTAGGTTTACGGCGTATGCGCCACACAGTGCTGGTTGAAGATACGCCTGCGGTACGGGGCATGGTCAATAAAGTTCAGTACCTATTGAAAGTTGAGGAAGCATGACATGCGCCTGAATACCTTACGTCCCAGTTCCGGCTCAAAGCCAAGCGCAAAACGCGTAGGCCGTGGTGTGGGTTCGGGTTTAGGAAAGACCTGCGGGCGCGGGCACAAAGGCCAGTCAGCGCGTGCCGGTGGTTTTCATAAAGTCGGGTTTGAGGGTGGTCAGATGCCAATGCAACGGCGTCTCCCCAAGTTTGGTTTTTCGTCGCGGATGTCTGACGAAAGCGCGGAAGTTCGGCTGCATGAACTTGAAAATGTGACTGGTGATGTTATTGACGTGGCCATATTAAGAGCGGCGGGTGTAGTTGGCATCAAGGTGCTTTCGGCCAAGGTCATTCTTTCTGGAAAAATTTCGAAGGCCGTACGCCTGCGCGGCATTTTAGTAACGAAGGGCGCCCGCGCTGCGATTGAGGCAGTTGGCGGAAAGATCGAGGATTAAGTGGTCGCTTCCCGCTCAGGTGTGATGGACGCCCTTGGGGCGGGCAAACTTTCGGAACTCAAATTCCGTCTGCTGTTTGTGCTGGGCGCGTTGGTAGTTTACCGCGTGGGAACATTTATTCCTGTGCCAGGTATTGATCCCGGTGCGTTTGCTGCCCTGTTCGAACAGCAGCGCGGAACAATTCTCGACATGTTCAACATGTTCTCGGGCGGGGCGCTGCAGCGTCTATCGGTGTTTGCGCTAGGGATCATGCCATATATCTCTGCTTCGATTATTGTGCAGTTGCTGACGGTTGTGGTGCCGGTGCTTGAGCAGCTACGCAAAGAAGGCGAAGCAGGTCGCCGGAAAATTACTCAATACACCCGCTACGGGACGGTTGGCCTAGGTGCCTTTCAAGCGTTAGGTGTTGCGATTGCTCTGCAGAGTCAGAGTGTAAATAACGTACAGATTGTTTCTGACCCCGGTCCGGGATTTGTTTTTACGGTTGTTATAACGCTAGTAACCGGCACCATGTTTTTGATGTGGCTAGGTGAGCAAGTGACCGAGCGTGGCATCGGCAACGGAATTTCAATCATCATCTTTGCGGGCATCGTTGCAGGGTTGCCGTCAGCAATAGGTAAAACATTGGAATTGACGCGGGTCGGTGAACTGCACATTTTAACCATGTTCGTTTTGATCGCGTTGGTATTGTTAGTCACAGCATTTGTGGTGTTCATGGAACGCGGGCAGCGACGCATTACCGTTAATTATGCCAAGCGGCAACAAGGACGGCGCATGTATGCCGGGCAGACCAGTCATCTGCCGCTGAAGGTTAATATGGCAGGTGTTATTCCGCCTATATTTGCTTCGTCGATTATTTTATTTCCGGCCACGTTAGGTGGGTGGTTTGGAAGTAGTGAAGGGATGGGATGGCTCAAGGACTTGTCGCAAACCTTGTCCCCGGGACAGCCGCTGTACGTGCTGCTCTACGCTGTGGCTATTATCTTTTTCTGTTTTTTTTACACGGCATTGGTATTTAAGCCGCAGGATACAGCAGACAACTTAAAGCGTTCTGGCGCTTTTATCCCGGGTATCCGTCCCGGTGACCAGACGGCTAAGTATATTGATACGGTCATGTCTCGCCTGACAGTTTGGGGTGCGATTTACGTTACGTCAGTTTGTTTGTTGCCGGAATTTTTGATTCTGAACTGGAACGTCCCATTTTATTTTGGTGGCACATCGTTGCTGATTATTGTGGTAGTGGTGATGGACTTTATGGCGCAGGTTCAAGCGCATTTGATGTCACATCAATATGACGGGTTGATGAAGAA